>NZ_JBEZYB010000036.1:0-79189 GCF_040638285.1 Amycolatopsis sp. NPDC026612 | reverse complement strand
TGGCCTTGGGTGCGTTCAACGCACCCAAGGCCACATTGGGACGCATGAGCGAGCACGCGCCAACTGAGCTTGATGTTCTCTTGAGTTGACGTCCTGTTGGGTTTTTGCAACAGTATGCCCATGAGTCCGGTCAGACGCGGCAAAGAGCTGCCGATCTACAACCGGCTGCCCGTGCTCCGTGCAGAGCGCGGGATGAGCAGGGCCGCGCTCGCACTCGCCGTCGAGGTCAACCCGCAGACCATCGGCGCGCTCGAGCGGGGCGACCACTACCCGAGCCTGGACCTGGCGTTCCGGATCTGCGCGGTGTTCGACCTGCCGGTCGAAGCGGTGTTCAGCCGCGAGCCGTTCACGCCACTGTCCACCCAGGTCTACCGCGAGGGGGGAGCATGACCGAGCAGCCGGGCCGCCTCGCGGCGTACTGGGAACGCCAGCTCGACAGGCTGGAGGAAAGCGAACGGAACCGAGCCCGGCGGCTGCCGGGCTGGCGCACCAGGAAGCACCGCCGGACGCTCGTCGTCGTCCTGGTCCTCGCCGATCTGGTCATGATCGCCGGTGCGACGCGGTTCAAGGTCGCGCCGGAATGGGTCTTCGCGGCGTTCTGGCTGAGCGGGCTGGTCGCCGGCGGCTTCGCGTTCCTGACCCTGCGCGTCCTGACCGGGCGGATGAGCGGCAGCTTTTCGCGCCAGCTGGACGAACGCGAGCGCGAGTGGCGCCACCGCGTCACCTACATCGGCTACCAGGCGCTCAGCTATCTGATGGTGATCGCGTTGCTGTACGGCCTGTTCATCGCCGGCACCGAAAACGGCGGCGTCCGCGCCGCGATGATGCTGTCCGCGCTGCTGGTCACCGGCACCACCATCCCGGCCATCGTGCTGGGCTGGTCGCTGCCGGACGACGACCCCGAGGACTTCGAGGAGGGGATGGGGAATGCCTGAGGGGACACTGGAGATCGACCGGATCTCCAAGCGCTACGGCGCCAAGGTCGCGCTGGACGGCGTCTCGTTCGACGTCCGCGCCGGCGAGCTGTTCGGCTTCGTCGGCAGCAACGGCGCCGGCAAGACGACCACGATGCGGATCGCACTGGGGGTGCTCGCCGCCGACGGTGGCGAGGTCCGCTTCGACGGCGCGAAGGTCACGCACGAAACCCGCACGCACATCGGCTACATGCCGGAAGAACGCGGGCTGTACCCGAAGATGAAGGTGCTCGACCAGCTGGTCTACCTCGCCGAGCTGCACGGGCTGAGCGCGAACGAGGCCCACCACAACGCGGAGAACTGGATCACCCGGCTCGGGCTGGCCGACCGCCGCAAGGACGAGGTGCAGAAGCTGAGCCTCGGCAACCAGCAGCGCGTCCAGCTGGCCGCCGCGCTGGTGCACGACCCCGCGGTGCTGGTGCTCGACGAGCCGTTCTCCGGCCTCGACCCCCTCGCCGTCGACGTGATGAGCGGGGTCCTGCGGGAGAAGGCCGCGGCGGGGGTGCCGGTGGTGTTCTCCAGCCACCAGCTCGACCTCGTCGAGCGGCTGTGCGACCGGGTCGGGATCATCCGCGGCGGCCGCATGGTCGCGGTGGGCACGGTCGCCGAACTGACCGCGGGCGCCCGCAGCAAGCTCGTCGTGACGGCTCCGGCCGCGCAGCCCGGCTGGGCGGCGGGCCTGCCCGGCGTGCGGGTGCTGGAGCAGCACGGCACCACCACGGTGCTCGACCTCGAGCCGGGCGCGGACGACCAGACCGTGCTCGCCGCCGCGCTGGCGACCGGGCCGGTCACCGAGTTCAGCCGCCGTCGCCGCTCGCTCACCGAGCTCTTCCGCGATGCCGTGTCCGACGGCGCCGCATCCGACGAGGGGGAACCGCGATGAAGACGCTGAGTGGCCGCCGGGCCGTCTGGCTCGTGATGAAGCGCGAACTGAACACCCGGCTGCGCACGAGGTCGTTCGTGGTCGGCACCGCGGTGCTGCTGGTGCTGCTGCTGGGGTACGTGCTGTTCCAGACCGCGCTGGCCGGTTCGTCGGACAAGAGCACGATCGGGCTGACCGGCCAGGCGATCGGGATCGCCCGGCAGCTGCAGACCGAGGCCGCGCTTTCCGGCCGGGAGATCACCACGGTCGTCGTCACCGACCCGGCGGAGGGCCGCAAGAAGGTCGAGAACGGCGACTTCGACGCGCTCGTCTCGGGCAGCGCGGCGCAGCTGACCGCCACCTACCAGTCCTCTTTGGACGAACAGCTGCGCCGGGTGCTCGACCAGGTCGCCCAGCAGCAGGTGCTCGACGGCGTGCTGTCGTCCGCGCAGCTGGAACCCGCCCAGGTGATGGCCCGTGTCAACGGCACCCACGTGCAGGACGACGCCCTCTCGCCGCAGCCCGCCGACCACACGCAACGGCTGGTCGTCGGCCTGATCGTGGCGGTGCTGCTGTACATGAGCATCATCACCTACGGGATGATGGTCGCCCAGGGCGTCGTCGAGGAGAAGTCGAGCCGGGTCGTGGAAATCCTGCTCGCGAGCGTACGGCCGTGGCAGCTGTTGCTGGGCAAGGTGATCGGGCTCGGCCTGGTCGGCCTGACCCAGCTGGCCATCCTGGGCGTGGTCGGGCTGGGAGCCGCCTCGGCGACCGGGGCGTTCACCCTGTCCGGCTTCGCGGCGAGCGCGGTGCTGTGGGGCCTGCTCTGGTACCTGCTGGGCTTCCTGCTGTACGCCACGATCTACGGCGCGCTGGGGTCGCTGGTCTCGCGGCAGGAAGACACCCAGTCGGTGGTGGGCCCGCTCAACATCATCCTGGTCGTCGGGTTCATCGCCGGGTTCAACCTGCTGGTCCAGAACCCCGCGAGTTCGGCGACGAGGATCGTCTCCCTGATCCCCCTGCTGTCGCCGATCCTCATGCCGGCCCGCATTTCGACCGGCGCGGCGGCGGGCTGGGAGATCGGCCTGTCACTGGCGCTGACCGTCGCGCTGGTCGCGCTGCTCACCTGGCTGGGCGGAAAGATCTACGGCAACAGCGTGCTGCGGATCGGCAGCCGCATCAAGCTGTCCGAGGCCCTGCGTGGCTGAGGTGCGGACGGCGGGGCCCGGCGACGTGAGCGGGATCCAGCGGTTCGGCGAAGCACACGTCCGGGCCCACTACACCCCGCTGATCGGCGCGGCCGCCGCCGACGCGCAGGTCCGCGACTGGTGGAACGAGACGCACCTCGGCGCGGCCGTGGCGGCCGGGCTCGTGGTCGTCGCCGAGGCCGGCGGGCAGCTCATCGGCGTCGGGCAACGCGGCCGCCGCGGGGCCGACCACGTGGTCTACAAGCTCTACATCGACCCCAGCCAGCGTGGCCGCGGGCTCGGCCCGCGGCTGCTCGGCGCCTTGGTCACGCAACTGCCCGCCGGCACCGGACGGCTGTACATCGAACACTTCGCGGCCAACGAGCGGGCCGGCGCGTTCTACGAGCGCGAAGGCTTCACCGTCGAACGGATCGTGCCGAGCCCCACCGGCGATCCCGCACTCGCGGTCGTCTGGCGCGTCAAGTTCCTCACGAGGTGATCTTTCCGTACCGCTCCAACGAGACCTGGCGCTCGTGGGCGTGGTCGACCATGGGTTCCGGGTAGTCCGCGGGGCGGTCCTTCAGCTTGTGCACCGCCTTCCCATCGACGGAACGCAGCTCCGGCACGTACTTACGCACGTAGTCCCCGTTCGGATCGAACTTCTCCCCCTGGGTCGTCGGGTTGAAGATGCGGAAGTACGGCGCCGCGTCGGTGCCGCAGCCCGCGACCCACTGCCAGTTCAGCTGGTTCGACGCCAGGTCGGCGTCCACGAGGTGCCGCATGAAGTGCCGGGCGCCCAGCCACCACGGCAGGTGCAGGTCCTTCACCAGGAAGCTCGCGACGACCATCCGCACCCGGTTGTGCATCCAGCCTTCCGCGAGCAGCTGCCGCATCCCGGCGTCGACGATCGGGAAGCCCGTCCGGCCTGCGCACCACTGCTGGAAGGCCTCGCGGTCGTCGTCGTACCGCATCCCGTCGAAGCGCCGGTCGTAGTTCGCGCGCGCCGTTTCCGGGCGGTGCCACAGGACGTCGGCGTGGAACTCGCGCCAGCACAGCTCGCTCCGCAGCGACTTCGCGCCGGGGCGGTCGTCGCCGTCGAGGTCGGCCAGCAGGGTCCGGGGGTGGACGCACCCCCAGCGCAGGTACGGCGAAAGCCGCGTGGTGCCGTCCCGGTCCGGCCGGTCGCGGTCGGTGTCGTAGGTTTCGATGCCGTCGCGCAGGAATTCGTGCCAGACGTCGAGCGCGGCCTGCTCGCCGGGTTCGGGCAGCGTCGCGGAAACCTGCGGCGCCATCGGGATCTTCAGCGACCGCGGTGGTTCGAACCAGTCCACAAGGGACGGTCCGGTGTCGGCGGGAGCACGCCACCCGTGCGCCGTCCACTCCCGGAAGAACGGCGTGAAGACGCGGTACGGGCTGCCGTCCGGCTTGGTGACGCGCCCCGGCGTCACGGCGTACGGAGAACCCGTCTCGACCCACTCGATGTTGTTCTCCGCCAACGCCTTCGCGACTTCGGCGTCCCGGCGGCGGCCGTACGGGCCGGTGTCGGCGCTGACGTGCACGGCGGCCGCGCCGATCTTCTTCGCCGCCTTCACGACCTCGGCCGCCGGCTCGCCGTGCACCAGCATCAGCCGGCCGCCGAGCTGCTCGTTCAGCCGTTCGAGGCAGCCGTAGAGGAAGGCCG
The DNA here is from genome assembly GCF_040638285.1 of Amycolatopsis sp. NPDC026612. Classification (NCBI taxonomy): domain Bacteria; kingdom Bacillati; phylum Actinomycetota; class Actinomycetes; order Pseudonocardiales; family Pseudonocardiaceae; genus Amycolatopsis; species Amycolatopsis sp. NPDC026612. The sequence goes on along the minus strand of NZ_JBEZYB010000036.1, from coordinate 74,485 downwards.
TCCGCGGGGCGCCACCCGGCTTGAGAAGGGCCTCGTCGAGGACGTAGAGCGCGAGCACGTGCTTGCTGTGGCGGGACGCCTCCAGCAGCGCGGCGTGGTCGCCCAGCCGCAGGTCACGCCGGAACCACAGCACGACGGGCGCTTCTCTGGTCACGACGCCCAACGATAAACGCCCCGCCGTGCGGGTGCACGACGGGGCGGTCATCGATCAGCTGAACGAATCAGCGCTCCGACATCGGGGTGTAGTCCCGCGAAGCGTGGCCGGTGTAGATCTGCCGCGGACGGCCGATCTTGGTGGCCGGGTCGTTGATCATCTCGCGCCAGTGCGCGATCCAGCCCGGGAGCCGGCCCAGCGCGAACAGCACCGTGAAGAACTTCGTCGGGAAGCCCAGCGCCCGGTAGATCAGGCCGGTGTAGAAGTCCACGTTCGGGTACAGCTTGCGCTCGATGAAGTAGTCGTCCGAAAGGGCGGTCTCTTCGAGCTTCTTGGCGATCTCCAGCAGCTGGTCGCCGCCCTTGAGCTTGCCGAGGATCTCGTCGGCGGTGTTCTTGATGATCTTCGCGCGCGGGTCGTAGTTCTTGTAGACCCGGTGCCCGAAGCCCATCAGCTTCACGCCCTTTTCCTTGTTCTTCACCCGCTCCACGAACTTGGCGACGTCGCCGCCGTCGTTCTTGATGCCCTCGAGCATGTCGAGGACCGCGGCGTTCGCGCCGCCGTGCAGCGGGCCGAACAGCGCGTTGATGCCGGCCGAGATGCTCGCGAACAGGTTCGCCTCGGACGAGCCCACCAGGCGCACGGTCGAGGTCGAGCAGTTCTGCTCGTGGTCGGCGTGCAGGATGAACAGCAGGTCGAGCGCCTTCGCGACGTCCGGGTCGACCTCGTACGGCTCGGCCGGGAAGCCGAACGTCATCCGCAGGAAGTTTTCGACCAGGCCGAGCGAGTTGTCCGGGTACAGCAGCGGCTGGCCCACGGACTTCTTGTACGCGTACGCGGCCAGGGTGGGAACCTTGGCGAGCAGGCGGATCGTGGACAGCTCGACGTTCGGCTCGTCGAACGGGTCGAGCGAGTCCTGGTAGAAGGTCGACAGCGCCGACACCGCACTGGACAGGACCGGCATCGGGTGCGCGTCACGCGGGAAGCCGCTGAAGAACGCCTTCAGGTCCTCGTGCAGCAGCGTGTGGCGCTGGATCTTCCCGGTGAAGTCGGCCAGCTGGGTCTCGGTCGGCAGCTCGCCGTAGATCAGCAGGTAGGAGACCTCGACGAAGGTCGACTTCTCGGCCAGCTGCTCGATCGGGTAGCCGCGGTACCGGAGGATGCCGGCGTCACCGTCGATGTAGGCGATGGCCGACGACGCCGCGCCGGTGTTCACGAAACCCGGGTCGTAGGTGATGTACCCCGTCTGCGCCAGCAGCTTCCCCAGTTCGATCCCGGGCGCGCCCTCGACCGGGTGGACGATCTTGAACTCGTGCTCGCCACTCGGCAGGGTCAGCTTCGCGGTAGCGCCGGACTGCCCCGCAGTCGTCGCGTCGGACATGCAAGTCCCTCTCACGTTGGGCACGGGCCGGCGGCGCCTGTACGTTTCACAGGTAGCCACGTGTTCACGCGAGGAAACACTGGCGCCTCGCTGCACACCGCCCCGCTGGGGTATGAAGAATGCCCCTCTACGCTAGTCGAGAAACCCGCCTTCGCGCAGCGGTGACGTTGCTCCTGGGGGCCCCTTTGGGACCAGGTTCACACGGTGGACGCCATGTCGGCGGACGTGGGCGGTTCGGCGCCGCTGCGGGACACGGTGATCGACGCCGCTTTCGCCGCGAAGGTGAGGGCCTCCCGCCACGCGCCGGTGTCGAGGGAGGCCAGGTCGGTGGCCTCGCGGGTGTGCAGCCAGGCCAGCAGCGCGCCGTGCACGGTGTCGCCCGCGCCGATCGTGTCCACCACGGTGACTTTTCGCGACGGCACGTGGGCCAGCTCACCTGCGGCGGTGATCACCGAGAGCCCGTCGGCACCCCGGGTGAGCACCACGGCGTCCACACCGGACTCGATCCACGTCTTCGCCGCGGCGACCGGATCGGCGCCTTCGGTGAGCCACGCGGCGTCGTCGTCGGAGATCTTCAGCAAGCGCACGTCCGGCAGCCAGGACGCGAACCGCGCCCGGTAGGCGGCCGGGTCGGTGATGAGCGCCTCGCGGATGTTGGGGTCGAGCACGGTCAGCACCCCGCGGGCCGCCTCGCGCCGCAGCATCGCCTCGTACGCCGAGGCGCCGGGCTCGAGGACCATGCCCAGCGTGCCGAGTGAGAGCGCTGTCACACCTTCGCCCAGCGGACCCGGATCCGCGACCAGCCGGTCGGCGGTGCCCTCGACGTAGAAGCTGTAGCGCGCGGCGCCCTTCGCGTCGAGCGCCACGACGGCCAGCGTCGTCGGTTCGTCGCCGCGCTGCAGCAGCGACGTGTCGACGGCGGAGGCGTGCAGCCGCTCGACCATCGCTTCGCCGAAGCGGTCGGTGGACACGCGCGACAGGAACGCCGCCGGCACGCCGAGGCGGCCGGCGGCGAGCGCCACGTTGTACGGGCCCCCGCCCAGCCGGGGCAGCAGCGCGCGCAGCCCACCGTCCACAGTGGAATCCAGGGGGTCACCGGGAACCAGGTCGACCAGAGCTTCTCCGCCTACGACGATCACACGCGGAGTTTAATGGAGTTCCGGCTGACAATTCCTGTCCGCTATTTGTTCAGGCCCCCGAGCAGCAGTTCCCCCAAAGCGGTGAACGCCTCGGCGTCGGACACCTCGGTCCGCCGGCCGAGGACGCCGGTTTGGATGCCTTCGATGATCAGCCCGGTCATCTCGGCCACCAGCCGGGCGTGGACCTCGCGGAACACCCCGTCGGCGACACCCTTGTCGATGAACTGCCGGAGCCGTTTCGCGGCGAACCCGCTGTTGAGCTGGTAGGTGTCGCGCGCCGGGCCGAACTCGGCGAGGTCCCGCATGAAGCCGGCGGACGCCCGGTCGAGGTGCTCGGCGACGCCGGCCAGGTACTCCCCGATCAGCTTGGGGGCGTCGTCGATCCCGGCGATGCGCTCCTCGATCCGCTCCGCGGCGCCCCGGAAGAACTGGGTGACGACCCGGACGGCGAGCTGCTCCTTGCTGGGCGCGAGCGCGTAGAGCGTCGACTTCGAGCAGCGCAGGCGGCCGGCGAGGTCGTCCAGCGTGAAGGCGGCGAAGCCCTCGGCCAGGAAGAGCGCCTCGAGTTCGGCGAGCAGGGCGCGCTGGCGGGCGGTCGGCCGTCGGGGGGTTCCGGGGCGCATCGGCTCACTATCTCCTACGTCTTCCGGCCACCCCAGGCCTGGCGTACTGTACTCTAAACGAACCCACAGTACTGTTTTCAGTACTGTGTCAGCCCAGGTCTTCGCCCCGGGCCGGGGGCTCCGCCACCCGGAACCCCCAAAAGACGCGGTTTTGGAGGACAACGATGCCCGCCGAACGCCTGCTGCCGGACTCGGACGCCGAGGCCCTGGTCGCGCTGACCAGGGAGATCGCGCGCGACGAACTGGCGCCCCGCGCGGCGGCGGCCGAGGAAGCCGGGCAGTTCCCCCGCGAGCAGTTCCGCCTGCTCGGCAAGGCCGGGCTGCTGGGCCTGCCGTACGCGGAGCGCTGGGGCGGCGGCGCCGTGCCGTACGAGGTCTACCTGCAGGTCCTGGAGGAGATCTCGACGGCGTGGATGACGGTCGGCGTCGGGCTGTCGGTGCACACGATGTCCTGCTACGCGCTGTCGGAGTACGGCACCGACGAGCAGCGCGACCAGTGGCTGCCGGACATGCTCGAAGGCTCGCTCTTGGGCGCGTACGCGCTGTCGGAGACGCAGGCGGGTTCGGACGCGGCGGCACTCTCGACGCGCGCGCGTCTCGACGGCTCGGACTACGTCGTGAACGGCACCAAGGCGTGGATCACCCACGCGGGCGTCGCGGACTTCTACACGACGATGGTCCGCACGGGCCCGGACGAGATCTCCTGCCTGCTGGTGGACTCGTCGACGCCGGGGCTCTCGGCGGCCGCACGTGAACGCAAGATGGGCCTGACGGGCTCGCCGACCGCCCAGCTGATCTTCGAGAACGCCCGCGTGCCTTCCTCGCGGCTGCTGGGTTCCCCGGGTGCCGGGCTCCGCATCGCGCTGTCGTCGCTGAGCTCCGGCCGGCTCGGGATCGCGGCGTGCGCGGTGGGCCTGGCGCAGGCGGCGCTGGACGAAGCGGTGGCGTACGCGAAGGGGCGCTCGCAGTTCGGCCGCCCGATCATCGACTTCCAGGGGATCGAGTTCCTGCTGGCCGACATGGCGGCGACGGTGGAGGCATCCCGGGCGCTGTACCTCGACGCGGCCCGCCGGCGCGACCGCGGGATGCCGTTCAAGCGGCAGGCATCGATCGCCAAGCTGGTGGCCACCGACGGCGCGATGAAGGTGACGACGGACGCGGTCCAGGTGCTCGGCGGGGCCGGGTACACGCGCGACTTCCCGGTGGAGCGGTACATGCGTGAGGCGAAGGTGCCGCAGATCTTCGAAGGGACGAACCAGATCCAGCGGGTGGTCATCGCGCGGGAGCTGAAGAACGCGTAGCCGGTCGAGGGAACAGTGTCACACGCTCGGTACAGCTAGCGTTACTCTTGGTTGCACCCGAGCCGTGGGACAATACCTGGGACGCGAGGAGACGCTGTGATTGCCCTTCCCCAGCCGCGCCCCGCTCGCCGGTGGGAGATCCCCGATCACCTGCTGACGATCGAGGAGTACGCGGCACTCGGTGAAACCGACTCAGGTTTCACCGAACTCGTGGAAGGCCGCGTCTTGATGTCCCCCAGCCCCATTGCCGACCACAACATCGTGATGTTCGAGCTTGGGCAGCAACTCGCCGGGCAGTTGCCGAGCCATCTCCGCGTTTTGCCCGAAACCGACGTAAATCTTAATCTGGCGCCCGCGGGCAATCCCGGCTTTTCCCGCCGTCCCGATCTGCTCATCGTCGAGAGAGCGGGGATTGCCCGTGTTCGTCGGGATGGCGCCATGCTCCGGGCCGACGAGGTGGCCGTCGTCGTCGAAATCGTGTCGCCCGGGTCGAAGCGCACCGACTACCACGTGAAGCACGACGAATACGCCGACGCGGGCATCCCGCACTATTGGATCGTCGACATCACCGAGCCCATTTCGCTCGTCGCGTGCCACCAAGCCGGCGAGTTCGGCTACGTGGACGCGTCCGCGGTCACCGGCACCTTCACCACCGATGTCCCGTTTCCGGTCAAGATCGACCTGGACGCGCTCCTCGATTGATCGGACGGCACGCCGGAACCGCCCGGTTACCGGCGTGCCATCCGAAACTCAGCGGGCCTCGCGGTACCGGCGGTCCTTCGACACGCCTTCGCCCAGCGACTCGTCGAAGTGGTACACCTCGTCACCCCGGACGAACACCCGCAGCGCGCGGTTCATCACGTCCAGCGGGTCGCCCGACCAGAGCACCACGTCCGCGTCCAGGCCCGGCTTCAGCGACCCGATCTGCCCGTCCAGGCCCAGCATCGACGCCGGGTTGATGGTCAGCGAACGCAACGCCGTCGCCGGGTCGAGGCCGTCCTTCACCGCCAAGGCGGCCTGGTACACCAGGAAGTTGATCGGGATCACCGGGTGGTCGGTGGTGATCGCGATCTGCACGCCGGCGCGGGCCAGGATGCCGGCCGACCGCAGCGTGCGGTTGCGCAGCTCGACCTTGGACTTCGTGGTGAACAGCGGACCCAGGATCACCGGGATCTCCCGCGAAGCCAGCAGGTCCGCGATCAGGTGACCCTCGGTGCCGTGGTTGATCACCAGTTTGTAGCCGAACTCGTCGGCCAGCCGGATCGCCGTCACGATGTCGTCCGCGCGGTGGACGTGCTGGTCCCAGTACAGCTCGCCGTCGAGGACCTTCGCCAGCGTCTCCATGGTGAGGTCCACCTCGTGCGGCTTGCCCTCGGACTCCGCGTGCGCGCGCTTCGCCTGGTAGTTGCGGGCCTTGGTGAACGCCTCGCGCAGGATCGCCGCGACCCCCAGGCGCGTCGACGGTGTCTGCTTCTTGTCCCCGTACACGCGCTTCGGGTTTTCGCCGAGTGCGCTCTTCACGCTGACGTGCTCCGCGAACGTCATGTCCAGGATGCTGCGGCCCCAGGTCTTCACACCGATCGTCTGACCGCCGATCGGGTTGCCCGAGCCGGGCTTGATGACGACGCTCGTCACGCCGCCCGCCAGCGCGTCGTCGAAGCCGGGCTCGTACGGGTCGATGCCGTCGACGGCGCGGAACCGGGCGCCGTTCGGGTCGGTCATCTCGTTGGTGTCGTTGCCGGCCCAGCCCTCGCCGTCCTCGTGCACGCCGAGGTGGGCGTGGGCGTCGAAGAAGCCGGGCAGCACCCAGGTGCCCGCCGCGTCGACCAGTTCGGCGTCTTCCGGGATGTCGACGTCGGCCTCGGTGCCGATCGCGACGATCTTGCCGTCGTCGATCAGGACCGTGCCGCCGTCGATGGGATCACCGTCGATGGGGACGACATAGCCCCCGACAATTGCCTTCGCCATAGTTCGCCACGCTAACGAACTCACCCGGGGGTCCGCACGCGGGCCTTCTCCAAGTGCACCAGTTCGTGGTTGTTCTCCGGCGTCCGATGCGTCTCGTGGTAGCCGTGTTTCGCGTACAGGTGCAGCGGGCCCACGCTCTTCGAGCCGGTGAACAGCCGGAACACCGTCACCTCGGCGGGAGCGGCCGATTCCGCGAACCGCAGCAGTCCCCCGCCGAGTCCGCCGCCCTGCCGATCCGGCGCGACGACCAGCCTGCCGAGCACGCCGACGTGCCCGGTCACCGTCAACCGGACCGACGCGACCAGCCGGCCCGACTCCCGGATGCCCCACGACAGCCCCAGGAGCGCCGCCCGCGTCTCGGGCAGCGTCTCCAGCAGCGGCGGCAGCTCCCAGTCGTCGTGCGCGCGAGCCTCGGTGACGTACGCGGCTCGTTGCAGCGTCAGGACCTCGCCCGCGTCGGCGACGCCCAGGCGTAGCGGCTTCACCGGACCCGGATGCCCCAGCTGCCCGACCACGACGCCGACGGCTCGAGCTCGATCAGGTCGGTGCCCGTGTTGAGCGCGTCGGCCGGGCAGGTCATCGGCTCGATCGCGACGGCCCGGCCGCGGCCGACCAGGTCGTCCGGGGTGAACACCTGCGCCCAGCGGAAGTCCGGGCCGGTCCAAACCAGCAACTCCTGGCCATCATGGCTCAGCACGACGTGGTGCAGGCCGTCTTCGGCCGCCGAGAGACCGCCGAACGCCGTGTCGAGGTTGACGCCCGCCAGCACGCGGCCGCCGCGGAAGTCGTACTCGGTGCCTTCGACGTCCTGCTCCGGCGCGTACGGCATCTGCTCGTCGGGGAGGGACGGCCGGACGCGGCTCGCGGGCAGCGTGAGGGTCAGCTCGTCGGTCGGGACGTCGCCGATCCGGAAGTACGGGTGCGTGCCGACGCCGACGCCGACCGGCTGCTCGCCTTCGTTGCGGATCTCGTGGGTGATGGTCAGTTCGCGCGGCGCGAGCTCGTAGGTGATGGTCGCGCGCAGCGGCACCGGCCAGCCGGGCTGCACCGGGACGTCGACGGCCAAGGTGACCGACGACTCGGCGTGCTCCAGCAGCTCCCACTCCAGGTGGCGGGTCAGGCCGTGGATGGCGTTGCCGCGCGCCTCCTCGGTGATCTCGAGCTGCTGCGGCTCGCCTTGGAACGTCCACCGGCCACCCTTGGTCCGGTTCGGCCAGGGCAGCAGCACCTGCCCGGCGCCCTTCGGCGGGTGCGCGTCCTCGGGGAATTCCTCGACGTACGGCACGCCGCCGACTTCGAACGCACGCAGCCCGGCACCGATTTCGGTGACGACGGCGCGCGCGTTGCCGCGGGTGATCTCGAACTGCTGACCGGTCGGGTTGCCCATGGGCACGACCTTACCGATCCGCGAAGTCACTAGACCGGTCGTCATACTTTGCGCTACGGTTCGGTCATGGTTCGCCGCACCGACACGCGGCAGCGGATGCTCGACACCGCCGCCGGCCTGTTCCAGACGCAGGGCTACCACGCCACCGGCCTCACCCAGCTGACGACGGCCGGGGGTGCGCCGAAGGGGTCGCTCTACTTCCACTTCCCCGGCGGAAAGGAGCAGCTCGCCACGGAAGCCGTCCGGCTGTCGGGCGAACGCACGGGCGCCCTCCTGGAAGCCGTCCTGAACGACGCCCCCGACCCGGTGACCGCCGTCGGGCGCGTCGTCGACGCGCTCGGGAACTTCCTCACCGAGTCGGACTTCCAGCGTGGCTGTCCACTCGCGACGGTCGCGCTCGACGCCGCCGCGGCGAGCGAACCCATCCGGGAAGCCTGCGCGGACGGCTATGCGTCCTGGCACGGCGTCCTCCATGGATACCTGACCGGGCAAGGCCTTCCCGCCGAGCGCGCCGACGAGCTCGCCACGATCGTGCTGGCCGCGATCGAAGGCGGCCTGCTGCTGGCCCGCACCCGCCGCGACCTCGCCCCGCTGCGGGCCGTCGCCGCCCACCTGCACGCCACCCTCGACCGGGAGTTCTCCTGATGCGCGTCCACCACCTGAACTGCGGCACCATGCGCCCGCTCGGCGGCGGGCTGGTCGACGGCAGAGCCGGCCTGTTCCGGCGCGCCACCATGGTCTGCCACTGCCTGCTGCTCGAAACCGCCACCGGCCTGGTGCTCGTCGAGACCGGCATGGGCACACCGGCCGCGGTCGACCGGAACGCCTGGCTGGGCGCCGGGTTCGTCCGCCAGTCCAACCCCGTCGAGGATCCCGCGCAGACCGCGATCGCCCAGGTCCGCGCGCTCGGCTTCGACCCGGCGGACGTCCGCGACATCGTGCTGACCCACCTCGACCTCGACCACGCCGGCGGGCTGATCGACTTCCCGTGGGCGCGGGTGCACGTCTACGCCGAAGAGCTGCGGGCGTTCCGGGAACCGCGTGACGCCGCCGAACGCGGCCGGTACCGCCGGATCCAGTTCGCTCATGGTCCACAATGGACGTCCTATGCGGACACCGGCGAGCCGTGGTTCGGCTTCGACGCCGTCCGGCAGCTCGACGGCCTGCCGCCGGAGATCCTGCTGGTCCCGCTCTCCGGGCACACGCGCGGGCACGCCGGGGTCGCCGTCGACACCGGTCACGGCTGGCTGCTCAACGCCGGTGACTCGTACTTCTTCCACGGGCAGGTCGACCCGGCTGCGCCGCACTGCCCGCCGGGCCTGAAGTGGTTCGAGGGCCGGATGGAAACCGTCGGTGGCGCCCGGCTGGACAATCACCGCCGCCTGCGCCAGCTTGTGCAGGAGCACGGCGACGAAGTCACTGTCTTCGCCGCGCACGACGAGACCGAATTCCTCCGGCTGAGCACCAGGAGCAGCGTATGAAGGTGCACCACCTGAACTGCGGGACGATGCGGCCGGCGGGCGGCAAGCTGCTCGACGGCGAGCCCGGCCTGCTGCGGCGGGCGGAGCTGGTCGCCCACTGCCTGCTGATCGAGACCGGCGACAGCCTGGTGCTGGTCGACACCGGGTTCGGCAGCCAGGGCGTGGCGCGTCCCGGCGAGTGGCTCGGCCGGCCGTTCCTCACGATGGTCGGCGCCAAGCCCGAGGCCGCCGAGACGGCCGTCGCGCAGATCAAGGCGCTGGGCCTCGACCCGGCCGACGTCCGGCACATCATCGCGACGCACCTGGACGTCGACCACGCCGGCGGGCTGGCCGACTTCCCGAACGCCGTGGTGCACGTCCGGGCGGAGGAGCACCGGTCCGCGACAGCACCCGCGGACGCGGGCGAAAAGTACCGCTACCGCGCGGTGCAGTTCGCCCACCGCCCGCTCTGGAGCACGTACGACGAAGCGGGCGAGCCTTGGTTCGGCTTCGAAGCGGTCCGCTCGCTCAAGGGGCTGCCCGAGGAGATCCTGCTGGTCCCGCTCACCGGGCACACGCGGGGCCACACGGGCGTGGCGGTCGACACCGGCGACGGCTGGCTGCTGCACGCCGGCGACGCGTACTTCTTCCACGGCCAGCTGGACCCGGTCGCCCCGCACTGCCCGCCGGCCATGACGGCGTTCCAGAACATCGTCCAGACGCTGCGCGGACCGCGGCTGGAGAACGTGGCGCGGCTGCACGAGCTGGCGCGGGACCACCAGGACGAGGTCACGGTGTTTTCGGCGCACAGCCCGGTCGAGCTGGCGGCGCTGCGCCGGTGAGGGTCAGCTCGCCGCGAGGGCCTGCTTGACGAGCGGGGCGATCTGCTCCGCCGTCACCTTCGCCGGGCCGGTGTAGTTGATCAGCACCGGCGTGCCCGCCACCAGCTCGGCCGAAGCGAGCGTTGCCGTCTTCTGCTCGTCGACGTAGTAGACCGCGCCGTCCGGGAAGCCCGGGACGTCCTGCGCGCCCGGCTTCGCCTTCTTGATCGACGCCACCATCTCGGCCGGCTTGATCCGCCGGCTTTCGTAGCTGGTCACCGCGAGGCCGCCCGCGGCCTTGCCGTCGTGCTGGTACTCGCACTTGCGGACCTTGCCTCCGTTGGCGGCGCTGCTGCCCTGCGCCGGGCCCGGCACCGCCTTGAGGTTGTCGAGGAACAACGCCTTCGACACGGCCTCGGCAGGCAGGAGCTTGCACGGGTCCAGCGCGGCCGCGGCGGCGTTCGTGCCGGGCGCGGGCTTCGGGGCGGCGGACGACGACGTCGCCGCGGGTTTGTCCCCCGACGAGCAGGCGGTCAAAGCGGCGAAAGCGACCAAAACGACAGCAAAGGTACGCATGTCCGCACCCTAGCCCGACTGGACTATGCCGTGGGCGCCCGGTAGCGCCAGAACGCGGGGAGGACGAACATCGCCGCGCACACCAGCACGATCACCAGCAGACCACCGACGCTCGCCGCGGCCGCCGTGCCGAAGGCCGCCGCACCCCAGCCGTGGGTGAGGTCGGCGATCCGCGGACCGCCGGCGACCACGACCGTGAAGACGCCCTGGAGCCGGCCGCGCATCTCGTCGGTGGTCGCGACCTGCAGGATCGCCATCCGGTAGACCGCGCTGACCATGTCCGCGGCGCCGGCCAGCGCCATGAAGACGACGGCGAGCCAGAGCGAGTGCGCGAGCCCGAACGCGGCCACCGCCGCGCCCCACGCGCAGATCGCCACGACAACCGCGACGCCTTGGCGGTGGATGCGCGTCAGCCAGCCGGAGAACAGCCCGATCAGCATCGCGCCCAGTGGCAACGCGGCGTAGAGCCAGCCGAGGGCGGGGCCGCCACCAGGTGGGTCGCCGAACGTGCGCTCGGCCATCTCCGGGATCAGCGCCCGCGGCATCCCGAAGACCATCGCGATGATGTCGGCGACGAAGGAGGCCAGCAGGATCTTCTGCCCGGCGAGGTACTTGAAGCCGTCGACGACGTCCCGGAAGCCCGCGCGGCGCGACGGCCCGTTGAGCGGCGGGATCGACGGCAGCCGCCAGACCGCGAAGAGCGTGATCGTCAGGGCGACGACGTCGACCAGGTAGAGGGTGGAGAGGCCGAGGACCGGGATCAGCGCGCCGGCGAGCAGCGGCCCGAAGACCGCGCCGAAGGTGGACATGGTGGAGCTGAGGGCGTTCGCCGACGGCAGCAGTTCCGCGGGCACGAGCCGCGCGACGACGGCGCCGCGGGTGGGCATGTTGATCGCGAACAAGGCCTGGTTGACGGCCAGCAGGCCGAGGACGAGCCACACCGAGCCGAAGTTCGCGAAGGCCTGCAGCCAGAGCAGGGCGGAGGTGATCGCGACGCCGACGTTGGTGACGAAGAGCAGCTTCCGCCGATCGACGGCGTCGGCGACGGCGCCACCCCAGAGCCCGAAGATCAGCAACGGCACGAGCGCGACGAGCCCGGTGAGGCCGACGTAGGCGGATGACCCGGTGAGGTCGAAGACCTGCTTGGGCACGGCGACGGCGGTCAGCTGGGTCCCGACGGCGGTGACCACTGTGGACAGCCACAGCCGCCGGAAGGCCGGGATCTTCAGCGGCCGGGTGTCGACGACGATGCGGCCGAGGAAATTGCGAACACCCGAGCGGGGCGGCAAGGTCCCCGGATCACCAGTCACGACACATCAGCTTAGCGGGGCTAACTATCTCGGTCGCGTGATTTACGTCGCGGACAAGCGCCCCAATGTGGCCTTGGTTGCGTTCAACGCACCCAAGGTGGCCTTCGGTGCGTTCAACGCACCGAAGGCCACATTGGGGCGCTTGGAACTCAGGGGGCGACGCGCTCGATCTGCCAGCCGTCGTCGTTGCGGACGTAACGGAGCCGGTCGTGCATGCGGTCCTCGCGGCCCTGCCAGAACTCGACCAGGTCCGGCCGGATGCGCCAGCCGCCCCAGTGCGGCGGCGCGGGGATCCGCTCGACGTCGGCGAACCGGCGCTCGATTCCGTGCAGCGCGTTGTCCAGCGCCCGGCGGCCGTCGACCACCCGGGACTGGGGCGACGCCCAGGCTCCCAGCTGGGAGCCGCGGGGACGCTGGGCCCAGTACTCCGCCGTCTCCTTGACCCCGACCTTCTCGACCTCGCCTCGGACGTGGACCTGGCGGTGGAGCGCGTACCAGGGGAACGTCACCGACGCGTAGCGGGTCGCGGTCAGGTCGTGGCTCTTCGACGACGTGTAGTTCGTGTAGAACACGACGCCACGGTCGTCGAGGCCCTTGCACAGCACCGTCCGGGACGACGGGCGGCCTTCGGCGTCGGCCGTGGCGAGCACCATCGCGTTCGGTTCGGCGATACCGGCGGCGACGGCCTGGTTCAGCCAGCCCTGAAGCTGGTCGGTCCAGGTGGCCGCCAACGCGGATTCGTCGAACGCCGCGCCGTCGTAGGCGACGCGCATTCCCGGCAGGCGCACTACGGCGTCTTCCACCTGGTCCTCGATCTCCGGCATCATCGCCAAACCTCCGTACCCGGTCGGGGCAGCTGTCACTTCGGCTCCTGCGCACGTTAGGGCCTCACGAGCGGCAGCGGAACCCACTGAACGGTGACACCCGCCACCTCGTCCGCGCCACCTGCTCGTAACCGCATGACAACAAGCCGTAACTGCCGCGTTACCTGCCGGACCAGGATCGATACAGGACGCCCCTACCTTCGGCCCGTTCCCCACCACCCCGGAGGCAGGCATGACCGAGATCCTGTCCAACGCCGAAGAAGCCGAAGAAAGTGCCCCGCCGAAACGCCGGTACGCCCCGCTCGCGGCGAACGAGAACCGCGAGGACTACTCACTGCGCTTCGCCGCTCATTCGTTCCGGAAATGGTCCCCGTTCGTGGTCGCGACGACGGCGCTGGGCGGCATCGCCTACCTCGCCGACTTCGCGATCGGCGCCAGCATCGTCCTCTCCTACGGCTTCACCTCCGGGGTGCTGGCGATCCTCGCCGCGGCCGTCGTCATCTTCGTGACCGGCGTGCCCATCGCGGCCGCCTGCGCGAAGTCCGGAGTGGACATGGACCTGCTGACCCGCGGAGCCGGCTTCGGCTACTTCGGGTCGACGCTGACGTCGCTCGTGTACGCGAGCTTCACCGTCATCTTCTTCTCGCTCGAAGGCTCGATCATGGGCCAGGCCTTCAAGCTCGCCCTCGGCATCCCCCTGCCGGTCGGCTACCTGCTCGCCACGCTGATCGTGCTGCCGTTCGCGCTCTACGGCATGGGCGCGGTCGCGAAGATGCAGACCTGGACCCAGCCGCTGTGGATCGCCGGCCTGGTGCTGCCGTTCATCGTCGTGCTGGTCCGCGAGCCGGGCCAGTTCGCCGAGTTCGCGCGCTTCGGGGGCACCGAGGGCGCCGGCTCCGGGTTCTCCGCGATCGGGTTCGGCCTCGGCATGGGTGTCGCGCTGTCGCTGATCGGGCAGATCGGGGAGCAGGCCGACTACCTGCGGTTCATGCCGGAAAAGACGGCCGAAAACAAGCGGTCGTGGTGGGCCGCGGTGCTCGCGGCCGGCCCCGGCTGGGTGATCCTCGGGGCGGCCAAGCAGATCGGTGGCGCCCTGCTGGCGTTCCTCGCGCTCGGCGTCGTGGGCAAGACGGCCGCGCTGGAGCCGATCGCGCCGTACCTCGAAGCGGTGAAACCGGCCCTCGGCCCGGTGGCGCTGACGTTCGCCGCGCTGTTCGTCGTCGTCTCGCAGATCAAGATCAACACGACGAACGCCTACTCGGGCTCACTGTCGTTCGCGAACTTCTTCTCCCGCGTGCTGCACAAGCACCCCGGCCGGGTCTGGTACGTGCTGGTCAACTGCGGGATCGCGCTCGCGCTGATGGAGTTCGGCGCGTTCGGGTTCCTGAACAAGATCCTCGGCTTCTACTCGAACGTCGCCATCGCGTGGATCGGCGCGGTGTGCGCCGACCTGGTGATCGCCAAGCCGCTGGGCCTCTCGCCGCGCTACATCGAGTTCAAGCGGGCCTACCTGCACAAGATCAACCCGGTCGGGTTCGGCTCGATGATGGTCGCGTCGACGGTCTCGATCGCGGCGTACTTCGGCGCGTTCGGGCCGTTCCTGGCCGCGTTCAGCCCGCTGCTCGCGCTGGTCATCGCGGTCGTGCTGGTGCCGGCGCTGGCGGTGGCGACGCGGGGGAAGTACTACCTGGCCCGGCCGAACACGGTCGCCGGCCCGGACACCGACGTCGACCTGCGGGCCACGCACACCTGCTCGGTCTGCGGTGACCCGTACGAACTGCCGGACGTCGCCGACTGCGCGAAGCAGGACGGCCCGATCTGCTCGCTGTGCTGCACGCTCGACAGCACCTGCCACGACCTGTGCCAGACGACCGGCCCGGTTGCGCTGGGCCTGCCGGCGGTCCGGACCCCGTAAAGTCCGTGCGGGCCCGTCACCTGCGTCCGCCGCAGGTGACGGGCCCGCACGTTCACCGGGCTCCCCCCGGACCCCCCTCCCGGCTCGATTGCTTCACGTTCCGGGGTGCGCCGGGGTTGCCCGGGATTTCCAAGATTCTTTCCGGCCGCATGATGGCCGCCAGCATCAGCGCGCGCAGCTCCGCGCCGACGTCTTCGACCGGCAGCGGCGGCTCGTGCGCCTGCCACTCGCGCAGCAGGCCGGTGGCCGCGCCGACCAGGGCGACCGCCGTCAGCCGATAGTCGCGGTCGGGCGCGGCGCCGTGTTCGGCCGCGTGCCGCGCCTCGGTCTCGATGAAGGTCGCCCACCGGTCGACCCACACCTGGTGCTGCTCCTCGAGTTCCGCGCTGACGCCGACAGCTTCGACGTAGTTGAGCCGCGGCAGCCGGGGATCCACGGTGACGGTGTCGATGAAGACGTCGAGCAGCGTGGCGATGCGGGTCATGGCGTCGGCCCCGGCGACCTTCTCGAGGGCGGCGGTGACGTGGTCGAGCGCGAGGCTGTTGATCCGGTCGTGGAGCGTGCGCAGCACGTCCTCCTTGCCGGTGAACTCCTCGTAGAAGTTCCGCGTCGACACCCCGGCGCTGGCACACACCTCGGTGATCTTCGTGTGCCGGAAGCCGGTGGAGGTGAACAGCTCGAGACCGGCCGTGAGCAGCCGTTCCCGGCGGTCGGCGCGACGTTGCTCGGGTGCGACGCCGCCGTACGTGCGAGCCACCGGTGATGTCCTCCTTCCGAGGGATTGCC
This sequence comes from Amycolatopsis sp. NPDC026612, assembly GCF_040638285.1. Lineage (NCBI taxonomy): Bacteria > Bacillati > Actinomycetota > Actinomycetes > Pseudonocardiales > Pseudonocardiaceae > Amycolatopsis > Amycolatopsis sp. NPDC026612. Next base: position 58,840 of record NZ_JBEZYB010000036.1, on the reverse strand, counting down.
GGATCCTACCGGGCTGGCTAAGTTGTGAAAACTTCGATTACCACACAACCGGAGGCAACGATGCTTCGTCGGTTACTGGTCGCCGTCTCACTTCTCTTCGTGGTGGCCGCGCCCGTGGCGCACGCCGATCCGGGTGTCCTGCTGGAACAGCGGCCGACGACGGTGTTCGTCGGCCCGTTCCCGGCGCCCGTCCGAGCCTGGCACCTCCTGTACCGCTCGACGTCGGCGACCGGGGCACCGAACGCCGTGTCCGGCACGCTGCTGGTGCCGCCGACGCCGTGGCTGCGCGGCGGCGCGCGCCCGCTGATCACGTACGCGGTGGGGACGCACGGACTCGGCGACCAGTGCGCGCCCTCGAACCTGCTGGCCAACGGCATCGAGAACGAGAGCGCGCTGCTGGCCCAGGCGTTGTCGCAGGGCTGGGCCGTCGTCGTCACCGACTACGAAGGGCTCGGCACCCCCGGAACGCACACGTACGCGGTCGGGCAGTCCGAAGGCCGGGCGGTGCTCGACGCGGCGCGCGCCGCTGCCCGGGTGAGCGGAGCCGGGCTGTCCCCGGCCGGCCCGGTGGGCGTGTTCGGCTACTCGCAGGGCGGCCAGGCCGCGGCGTGGGCGGCGGAACTGCAGGCCACGTACGCGCCTTCGCTGAGCGTGGTCGGGGTGGCGGCCGGCGGCGTCCCGGCGGACCTGAACGCGGTGTTCGCCGCCAACGACGGCGGCGCGGCGTTCGGCCTGGTCCTCGGCGCGGCCACCGGTCTCGCGGCCGCATACTCCGACGTGCCGTTCGCGACCATCCTGAACGACCGCGGCCGCGAGGCGGTGGCTCGCGTGTCGAAGGCGTGCACGGTCGAACTGGGTGCGGCGGCGCCGTTCGCGCACCTGCGGGACTTCGTGACGGTGCCGGACCCGATCCACGAGCCGCACTGGCAGGCCCGGCTGGCCGAGAACTACCTGGGCACGACCGCACCGAAGGCGCCGGTGTACCTGTACCACGGGACGCTGGACGAGCTGATCCCGTTCAGCGTCGGAACGGCCCTGCGGGATCGCTGGAAGTCCCTCGGCGCGGCGGTGACGTGGCAGGAGTTCCCGCTGCTGGAGCACATCGGCGGGGTCTCGATCGGCGGCCCGGCGGCGATGACCTGGCTGGGCACGAAGTTCTGAGGGTTCCGCTCGCCGGGGACGGACGCAGGGGGCCGTCCCCGGCGAGCGGCGCGACCCACCCGAAACTGTCGGCCCCTCCCGGTAGCGTGGAAAACGGGGGCTGCTCAGAACGCCGGGACCCCGGCCTCGGCCAGCCCTTTCAGCACCGTCACGGCGTCCGGCGCCAGGGAAGTCACCAGCGTGCCGCCCGCGGCGAGCGGGCTGCGGGACCACCACTCACCCGAGGCCGCCGGGAGCTCCGGGCCGCCGACCACCAGGTCCGTGGCCAGCACCCGGCGGCCTGCCAGCACGGCCAGGCTCCCGTCCAAACCCGCATCCCCCACGGAAAGCGTCTGGCGCAGCACCGGCACCGAACCCCGCGTGGCCGACAGCGAAGTCGACAGCGAACCGGGACGCTCCCCGGCCCGCCCCAGCACCAGCACCTCCCGGGTGTGCAAGTACGCATCGGAAGCCAGCGAAGCGCGGAAAACCGCACGGTGCCGGGCCCGCGCGGTGACCACTGTCGGCTCCGGCAGGTACTCCAGCGACCCGCCCGGCTCGACCACGATGTCTACTGTGGACACCGACTCCTCGCCGTGCAGACCGGGCAAGGCCAGCGTCGCCGCGACACCGGAAAGACGCAGCGAAGCGCCCGGACCGACGCGGATCGACAACAGCAGCTCGTCCCCACCCAGCGGAGACGTCGCCGAGTTGACCAGGTGCACGACCGCCGTCGCACCGGACCGCCGGCGCGGGAACAACGTCAGCGGCGCCATCGAACACAGTTCGCGCAACACCGTGCGCGATCCGTCGAAGCACGCGGTCAGCCGGGCGTGGGCCTTCACAGCAGGGAACGCACCCAGTCGGCGACCGCCGGGGCGTCCGGGGTGTCCACAAGGGACTGAGTGATCACCGGCAGCGAGCCGCGCATCCGGTGCGCGTCCGACGTCATCACGGCCATGTCCGCGCCCACCAGGTGGGCGATGTCGATCTTGTTGATCACCAGCAGGTCGGCCGTCGTGACGCCGGGGCCGCCCTTGCGCGGCACCTTGTCGCCGCCCGCCACGTCCACCACGAAGATCTGGCTGTCCGCCAGGCCGCGGCTGAACACCGCCGTCAGGTTGTCGCCGCCGCTTTCGATGATCACCAGGTCCAGGCCGGGGAACTTCTCCTCCAGCCGTTCGACCGCGTCCAGGTTCGCGGTGATGTCGTCCCGGATCGCCGTGTGCGGGCAGGCGCCGGTCTGCACCGCCTCGATCCGCTCCGGGTCGAGCACTCCCGCCCGCCGCAGGAAGTCCGCGTCCTCCGTCGTGTAGATGTCGTTCGTGACCACGGCGAGCCGGATCTCGTCGCCCAGCGCGCGGCAGAGGGCCGCGGTCAGCGCCGTCTTGCCGGAGCCGACCGGGCCGCCGATGCCGATCCGGTACGCGCGCCCGGCCGTCGGCGCCGCGTCGTAGTGGTCGGGGTCGGCGGTCGTCGGGTCGAAGCTGACCTCGTGGAAATGCCCGTGTCCGCGCTTTTCGATGTCGCTGCCTTCAGCTGGCAAAGAGACGCACCTCTTCCTTGTGGTGCCGGGCATGCGCCTCGGCGAACAGATCCAGCGCCGGTGACCCCGGCGACGGCAGCGACCTCGGGTCGTCCCCCGCCACGGCCGCCGCGTCCGTGCACACCGGACGCACGTCGAGCCGCGCGACGACCGCGTTGACGGCGAAGGGATCCAGCCCCAGCAACCGCACCACGGCACTCGCTGGGCCACTGACCGACAGGTACGCCGCCGCCATCGCCGCGTCGTACGGCGACCCACCCGCGACGCCGACCAGCGCACCCAGCACCACGGGGTGGTGCGGCCGCGGGGTTTCCGCCAGCAAGGCGGTGAGCACGGGCGACGGCCACGCGATCCGGCCGGCGCGCGCGGTGCCCCGTCCCTGAGCCCGGGACGCCTCGCGTTGCGCGAGCGACGGCGTCCGCGCGTCCAGCTCGGCGTCCAGGAGCGACCAATGTCCACCGGGGACCGAACGCGACGCCGCGTGAGCGGAAGCGGCGGCGAAGACCGCGGCCAGGGATCCCGCCGTCCGCAACCGTCCGGAAAGGAATCCCGGCAGATCCCGCACCGAAGTGACCAGTTTCCGCGCGACGACCTCTTCCAACCCGCCACTGTGGACGTGACCACCGCCGGGGAAACGGGAGTCCGCGAGGATGAGTGCCGAAAGGTCCATCAGAACAAGAAGTACCTTTGCGCCATCGGCAGCTCCGTCACCGGCTGCGGTTCGACCAGCTCACCGTCGACGTGCACCGCGAAGCTGTCCGGCTCGACGCGGACGTCCGGTGTGGCGTCGTTGAGCACCATGTCCGCCTTGGTCCGCGCGCGCATGTCCGACACCGCGACCAGCGGCCGCGTGATGCCGAACTTCTCCCGCAAGCCACTGTCCAATGCGGACGGTGCGACGAAGTGCAGGCTCAACGCGGCCCCGATGTTCGCGCCGAACATCGGGCGCGCCATGACCGGCTGCGGCGTCGGGATGGACGCGTTCGCGTCGCCCATCGCCGCCCACGCCGGGAAGCCGCCCTTCAGCACCACGTGCGGGCGGACGCCGAAGAACTTGGGCTCCCACAGCACCAGGTCGGCGAGCTTGCCGACCTCGACCGAGCCGATTTCGGTCTCCATGCCGTGCGCGATGGCCGGGTTGATCGTGTACTTGGCGACGTAGCGACGCGCGCGCAGGTTGTCGGCCGCGCCGTCGCCGGGAAGCGCGCCGCGACGGCGTTTCATCACGTGCGCGGTCTGCCAGGTCCGGATGATCACCTCGCCGATCCGGCCCATCGCCTGCGAGTCCGAGCTCATCATCGAGATGGCGCCCATGTCGTGCAGGACGTCCTCGGCCGCGATCGTGGTCGGCCGGATCCGGCTTTCGGCGAAGGCGAGGTCCTCGGGCACCGACGGGTTGAGGTGGTGGCAGACCACCAGCATGTCGAGGTGCTCGTCGATGGTGTTCGCCGTGTGCGGCCGGGTCGGATTGGTCGACGACGGCAGCACGTTCGACAGCGAGACGACCTGGATGATGTCGGGCGCGTGCCCGCCGCCGGCCCCTTCGGTGTGGTAGGCGTTGATCGAGCGGCCGCCGATGGCGTCCACAGTGGACTCCAGGAAGCCCGCTTCGTTCAGGGTGTCCGTGTGGATGGCCACCTGGACGCCGGCTTCGTCGGCGACGGTGAGGCACGCGTCGATGGCGGCCGGGGTGGTGCCCCAGTCCTCGTGGAGCTTGAAGCCGCCCGCGCCGGCCGCCAGCTGCTCGCGCAGCGCCTCGTGCCGGACGGTGTTTCCCTTGCCCAGCAACAGGACGTTGACCGGGTAACCGTCCATGGCGGACAGCATCCGGCCGAGGTTCCACGCGCCGGGCGTGACGGTGGTGGCCTTCGTGCCCTCGTTGGGGCCGGTGCCGCCGCCGACCAAGGTGGTCAGCCCGGCGGCCAGCGCCGTCTCGACGAGCTGCGGGCAGATGAAGTGGACGTGGCAATCGATGCCACCGGCGGTGAGGATCTTGCCGTTGCCGGACAGCACCTCGGTGCTCGGCCCGATGACCAGGGCGGGGTCGACGCCGTCCATCGTGTCCGGGTTGCCCGCCTTGCCGATGCCGACGATCCGGCCGTCGCGCACCCCGACGTCGGCCTTCACGACGCCCCAGTGGTCGAGGATCACCGCACCGGTGATGATCAGGTCGGGCGTGCCCTCGGCGCGGGTCGCGGTGCCCTGGCCCATGGACTCGCGGATGACCTTGCCGCCGCCGAAGAGGACCTCGTCACCGCTGCCGCCGGGCCCCATGGAGCGGTCCTCGGTGACCTCGATCAGCAGGTCGGTGTCGGCGAGCCGGATCCGGTCGCCGGTGGTCGGGCCGAACAGCTCGGCGTAGCGCTCGCGGTCGATCTGCGGCATCTCAGAAGTCCCCCGCGAATTCGGAGCGCAGCCCCGGCACCCGGCGGGCCCCGGCGAGGGGCACCAGGTCGACTTCGCGCTCGATGCCCGGCTCGAACCGCACCGACGTGCCGGCCGGGACGTCGAGCCGGTGGCCTCGGGCGGCGTCCCGGTCGAACTCCAGGCCCGGGTTCACGGCCGCGAAGTGATAGTGCGAGCCGACCTGCACCGGCCGGTCGCCGAGGTTCCGCACCAGCAGCCGGACGCGCGCGCGGCCGGGGTTCAGCTCGACCGGTTCGTCGCCGGGAATGATCTCGCCAGGGTGCATCCAGGACCTCTCAGACGATCGGGTCGTGCACGGTGACGAGCTTCGTGCCGTCCGGGAAAGTGGCTTCGACCTGCACGGAGTCGACCATTTCGGGCACGCCGTCCAGCACCTGCGCCCGGGAGAGCACGCTCCGGCCGCTGGCCACGAGCTCGCTCACCGTGCGGCCGTCGCGAGCCCCTTCGAGGACGTGGTCGGTGATCAGCGCGACCGCTTCCGGGTAGTTGAGCCGGACGCCGCGGTCCAGCCGCTTCCGCGCGACGTCCGCCGCCACGTGGACGAGCAGCTTGTCGCGCTCCTGCGGGCTGAGGTGCATGCGGTAGGTCTATCACCCGAAACGCGGGAGCGCCTGGTTCGGAAACACAGGATTTACCTGGGCTTCGTCACACTCCGTGGCGAAAATTCTCCGGTGGGCGGGCTTCGGTGACTGAATCGTTCTCGTAATCGTGACCGAAACCACCACATCTTTCGATTGCCACTGGCCGGTCAAGAGAGCAAGGTCTATCCATCCGTGCGATGTGGCGCGCATTCAGTGCGCTCTATCCCAACCGCGCGACCAGCACAGCCAGCCGGGGAAAAAGCGCACCGAAAGGTTCCGCGAAACAGTGACTACCTCCACGATCAGCAAGCCACAGCCGTCCGGCCAACCCGACGACGGCTTCCGACCGGGTCTGGAGGGCGTCGTCGCCTTCCACACCGAAATCGCCGAACCCGACCGGGACGGCGGTGCCCTGCGCTACCGCGGCGTCGACATCGAGGACCTCGCCGGCAAGGTGACCTTCGGGGACGTCTGGGGCCTCCTCGTGGACGGCCGGTTCGGTCACGGCCTCCCGCCCGCCGAGCCGTTCCCGCTGCCGGTGCACACCGGCGACGTCCGGGTCGACGTCCAGGCCGCGCTCGCCATGCTCGCCCCGATCTGGGGTTACCGGCCGCTGCTCGACATCACCGACGAAGAGGCCCGTGAGCAGCTGGCCCGCGCCTCGGTGATGGCCCTGTCCTACGTCGCCCAGTCGGCGCGCGGCATCGGCCAGCCCGCCGTGCCGCAGACCCGCGTCGACGAGGCCCACTCGATCACCGAGCGGTTCCTGATCCGCTGGCGCGGCGAGCCCGACCCGTCGCACGTCAAGGCCCTGGACGCCTACTGGGTGTCGGCCGCCGAGCACGGCCTCAACGCGTCCACCTTCACCGCCCGCGTCATCGCCTCCACCGGGGCCGACGTGGCGGCGGCCATGTCCGGCGCCATCGGCGCCATGTCCGGCCCGCTGCACGGCGGCGCGCCGGCCCGCGTGCTGCCGATGATCGAAGAGGTCGAACGCACCGGCGACCCGGCGGGCCTGGTCAAGGGCATCCTCGACCGCAAGGAACGCCTGATGGGCTTCGGCCACCGCGTCTACCGCGCCGAAGACCCGCGGGCGCGCGTGCTGCGCCGGACCTGCAAGGAGCTGGGCGCGACCCGCTACGAAGCGGCCGCCGCGCTGGAGCAGGCCGCGCTGAAGGAGCTGCGCGAGCGGCGTCCGGATCACCCGATCGAGACCAACGTCGAGTTCTGGGCCGCGGTCATCCTGGACTTCGCGCAGGTCCCGCCGCACATGATGCCCGCGATGTTCAGCTCGGCCCGCACCGCCGGCTGGGCCGCGCACATCCTGGAGCAGAAGCGCACCGGACGCCTGGTGCGGCCGTCGGCCAAGTACGTCGGCCCGGAGCCGCGCACCCCCGAGGACGTCGAGGGCTGGGAGCTCGTCACCAAACACTGACCGCCCGCCCAGCCCGGCACTTTCACGTGAAAGTGATCTGGAGGAGCCACCTCCACGTCACTTTCACGTGAAAGTGCCGCTTTGGTCGTGGGTGGTGGTGGTCGTCAGCATGGCGGTGAGCTGGTCGACGAGCCAGGTGTCCAGGGATTCGCGGGGCACCGTGCGTTCCTGGAGCCAGCTCAGCAGCGCGCCCTCGACGACGGCCGTCCAGCAGCGCAGGGTCAGCGAAAGCAGCGGTGACGGGTCTTCGACGCCGAGTGCGTCCAGGATCAGCGCCACCGCGCGGTGGCGGACCTCGTCGATCGCCGCGTCCGTCTCGGACGTCGCGATCACCGAACCACTGCGCAGCAGGGCGATGTACCCCGCGCGGTAGTGGTCGGCGACGTCGATCAGGCCGCGGACGGCGGCGCGCAGCCGCACCTCCGGCGGCCCCACCTCGAGCCCGGCCAGGCCGTCGATGAGCCCGTCGGTGACCGTGCGCAGGGCCTCGACCTGCAGTTCCCGCAGGCTCGAGAAGTACCGGTAGAACAACGGCCTCGACACCTCGGCGCGCGCGACGATGTCGTCCACGGTGACCAGCTCCGGCGCCCGCGAGCCGAACAGGTCGAGCGCGGCGCGGATCAGGTCGTCGCGGCGGGCCTGTGGCGACATCCGCCGGGGCCGGCTCACGGCGTCAGGTCCAGCTTCGCGGCCTTGCGGAGCAAGCCGGGCGTCAGTCGAGAAAGGACCAACGCCACCTTCGCCTCCGGAGTGGACGGGGCGATCGCGAGGTCCTTTTCCACGGCGCGGAGGATATCCCGCGCGACTCCCTCGGGACCGAACCCGCGCCGGGCGTACAGCTTCGAGCTCTGCTGCTGCCGCCGTCGCTGCTCCTCTTCGGACACGCCGACGAACGTCGTCGTGTCCGTGATGTTGGTCCGCACGATGCCCGGGCACACCGCCGTCACGCCGATGTGGTCCGCCGCCAGCTCGGCCCGCAGGCAGACGCTCAACGTCAGCACCGCCGACTTCGTCGTGGCGTAGGCGGAAAGGATCTTCGACGGCAGGTAGGCGGCCGCCGAGGCGAGGTTGACGATCTGGCCGCCTTCGCCGCGCTCGGCGAGCATCGGCGCGAACGCGCGGCAGCCGTGGATCACGCCCCAGAGGTTGACGTCGATGACGCGTTCCCAGTCCTCGACCGACGTGTCGAGGAACGGCCCGGACATCCCGATGCCGGCGTTGTTGACCACGATGTCCGGGACGCCGTGCTCGGCGCGGACCCGCTCGGCGAAGCGGTGCACGGCCTCGCCGTCCGAAGAGTCCACTGTGTACTCGGCGAGACCGTGGTCTCCCAGCAGCTTACGGGTTTCCGCAGCACTGGGTGCGTCGATGTCCGTGATGACGACGTCGGCGCCCCGCTCGGCGAACGCGAGCGCGGTGGCGCGGCCGATTCCGCTGCCCGCCCCGGTGACGACGACGAGCTTGTGCGCGAACGGCCCGGCGTCGACGCGGGCCCGGCGCAGTGCCCGGCTTTCGGTCCCGGTTTCGGCGTACTCGATCAGCTCGGCGGCCGCGGCGGCGACCACCTTCGGCCGCGCCCTGGTCACCCAGTGCGTCCCGACGATCCGGCGGATCCGCAGGCCGGGAACCCAGCGGGTGACCTCGGTCTGCAGCGGCGTCGTGACGTAGGCGTCGCCGGTCGGGGCCAGCACCTGCACCGGGATGTCGGCGGGGCGCGGCGCGGGCCGCGACAGGCGGGTGAACATGTTGGCGCGGTAGAGCTCGAGACCGTGCAGGCCGTCGGACTTCTCCGGCGGCGCCGCGTCCGGCTCCATGCGCCGGATCTGCTTGCCCATCAGGCCGGTGCGCCACAACAGGTCCGGGACGAGCGGGATCTGGAACGCGAGGATGTACCACGAGTGTAAGAACTGGCTCAGCGCGTTCTTGAGCCGCTTCGGCGTCGGGCGGCTCAGCTGGGCGCGGAACCACGCGCCGGCGTGGTCGAGGCTCGGGCCGGAGAGGGACGTGTAGGAGGCGATCCGCCCGCGCAGGCCGTCCCCGGTGACGGCGTGCCAGGCCTGGATCGAGCCCCAGTCGTGGGCGACCAGGTGCACCTTGCCGGTGGGCTGCACCGCGTCGACGACGCCACGCAGGTCGTCGGCCAGCTGGTCCAGCCGGTAGGACGCGCGTCCCGGCGGCTTGTCCGACTGTCCGGCGCCGCGCACGTCGTAGGTGACGACGCGGTGTTTCGCGGCCAGCTCGGCGGCTACTCCACCCCACATCGAGCTGTTGTCCGGGTAGCCGTGCACGAGCACGACCGTGGGCCCGTCGCTCCGGCCGTCGATGGTGACGGAGAGGCGGACACCGTCGCTGGCGGTCACCCACTTGTGAGACATTCTGTCATGTTAGACAACTTGTCAACAGCCGGTTCACCCGCGCGGCGGTTCCGCCGACCCCGAAGTCCGGGTTCTTGGTGGTATGACAGCGTTTTCGTGGTTCCACGGGAAACCACGCGGCCCGTGTCCACCGAACGGTGGACAGCCGGATTCAGCCGCCCGTTGGTCGGATCCGGCGCCATGAGCGGCCAGGCTGGGACCCATGACCACAGCAGTGAGCGTGCGCGGCCTGCGCAAGCAGTACCCCGGTCACCTAGCGGTGGCCGGACTGGACCTGGACATCGCCCGGGGCGAGGTGTTCTCGCTGCTCGGTCCGAACGGCGCCGGGAAGACCACGACGGTCGAGATCCTCGAAGGCCACCGGCCGCGGACGGCAGGCGAAGTCACCGTGCTCGGCGAGGACCCCGGCAAGGCCGGGCGGGCCTGGCGGGCCCGGCTCGGCATCGTCCTGCAGACGGCGAACGACGCCGCCGAGCTGAGCGTCGCCGAGACCGTCCGGCACTTCGCGAAGTACTACCCCGACCCGCGCGATCCGGACGAGGTGATCGAGAAGGTCGGGCTCACCGAGAAGGCCGCGGCGCGGGTGAAGTCGCTCTCCGGCGGGCAGCGCCGGCGCGTCGACGTCGCGCTCGGCATCATCGGCCGTCCCGAACTGCTGTTCCTCGACGAGCCGACCACCGGCTTCGACCCCGAAGCGCGGCGGCAGTTCTGGTCGCTGATCAGCGATCTCGCCGCCGAGGGCACCACCATCCTGCTGACCACGCACTACCTCGACGAGGCCGAAGCGCTCGCCGACCGCGTCGCCGTGATCGCGCGGGGCGAGATCGTCGCCGAGGGCACCCCGCAGAACCTGGGCGGGCGGGCGGCCGCCGAGGCGACCGTGCGCTGGGTCGACGAACGCGGTGAGCACGTCGAGCGGACCGCGTACCCGACCAAGCTCATCACCGAGCTCTCCGCTGGGGGTGGGGAGCTCGCCGGGCTGACGGTGACCAGGCCGAGCCTGGAGGACATCTACCTCGACCTGATCGGAGACAAGGCATGACCTCCGCGCCATCCGAGACCTCGCCCCAGGCCGGGAGTTCCACCACCCGGAAGGCGGCGGTGGCCCTGCCCGGCCCCCTGTCCCTCGGGCTCGCCCGCGGCGGCACCGAGCTGCGGCAGTTCTTCCGCCACAAGGAACAGGTGGTCTTCACCTTCTCCCTGCCCGCGGTGCTGATGGTCCTGCTCGGGTCCATCCTGGACGGCCCGACGGCGCTCGCCGGCGTCACGTCCGGTCAGCTGCTGGCGGCCGGGATGATCGGCTCCGGGATCGTTTCGACGTCGTTCAACAGCATCGCGACCGGCGTGTCCGGCGACCGCGAAACCGGCGCCCTCAAGCGCCTACGAGGCACGCCGATGCCGCCCGCGTCGTACTTCATCGGCAAGATGGTGCTGGTCGCGGTGTCGAGCCTGGCCCAGACCGTGCTGATGGCCGGGGTCGCCGTGCTGTTGTTCGGGCTGGAACTGCCGTCCGACCCGGCGAAGTGGCTGACGCTGCTGTGGGTGTTCGCGCTCGGCATCGTGTCGTGCACCCTGCTCGGGATCGCGGTCAGCTCGCTCGCGAAGTCCACCAACGGCGCGGTCGCCATCGTGCAGATGCTGTACCTGGTGCTGCAGTTCATCTCCGGCGTGTTCGTCTCGCCGATCACGCACCTGCCGAAAGTTATGGTGGACATCGCGTCGTTCTTCCCGCTGAAGTGGATCTGCCAGGGATTCCGGTCGGTGTTCCTGCCGGAGGGCGCCGTGAGGATGGAGATGGCCGGGACATGGGAACTGCCGCGGGTGGCGCTGGTGCTGGGGATCTGGTGCGTGGCCGGAGCGGTGCTGGCGCGGCTGACCTTCCGGTGGACCGACGGGAAGTGAAGGACGCCTGGGACCGGTTCAACTGGCTCTGGGAGATCCTCTTCGCGGTGGCGTACCTGGCCACGACCGTGCTGGTGCTGCTGGACGGAGCCGATCCGGCGCGCACCGCGGTCGCGGTCGGGGCGCTCACCGCGCTCGCGCTGACCTACCTGCTGTGGGGCCGCCGCGTGGTGCGCGACGACGGCCACCTGCGCCAGCGGTGGGCCTTGGCCCTGATCGTCCTGGCACTGGTCGCCGTCGCGATGTTCGCCAACACCACGACCAGCTTCATCCTGTTCATGGTGTGCCCGCTGCTGTTCTCGACGCTCGAGTTCCGCCCGGCCGCGGTGCTCACCACGGCGGCGATCCTGCTCAGCCCCGTGTCGTCGATCGCCACCAGCGGGCTGCGCGGGCCGACGCTGCACATCCTGCTGCCGATGACCGCGATCCTCGTCGTCTTCGGCATCCTCTCCGGGAAGTTCATCCTGCACGTCATCGAGGAGAGCCGGGGCCGGGCGGGCCTGATCGCCCGGCTCGAGGAGAGCCAGGCGGAAGTCGCCCGGCTCTCGCGGGAGGCGGGGACCGCGGCCGAGCGCGAACGGCTCTCGCGGGAGATCCACGACACCCTCGCACAGGGCTTCACCAGCATCGTCACGCTCGCACAGGCCATCGAGTCCGAATTGGACACCGACCCGGCGGCGGCGCGGCGGCACGCGGAACTGGCCGCCCGCACCGCGCGGGACAACCTCGCGGAGGCACGCGCGATGGTCGCCGCACTGGCTCCGGCGGACCTCACGACCGGCTCGCTGGTCGACGCCGTCCGGCGGCAGGCCGACCGGCTGGCCGACGAGACGGGCGTCCCGGTCCGGTACGAAGTGGACAGTGCGCTCCCGGTGATCGGCATGGCGGGCGAAGTCGTCCTGCTGCGGGGAGCGCAGGAAGCCCTGAACAACGTGCGGCGGCACGCGGGCGCGTCGGCGGTGTCGGTATGTCTGTCCGCAGTGGACGGTTTCGTCCGGCTGTCGGTCCGGGACGACGGCGCCGGCTTCGACCCGGACCACGCGCCGGGTTTCGGGCTGCGCGGGATGCGGTCCCGCGCCGAGCAGGTCGGTGGCACACTGAGCGTCCGGAGCGGCCCGAGCGGCACCGAACTCACCCTGGAGGTGCCGGCTTGATCCGCGTCATGCTCGTCGACGACCACCCCGTCGTCCGCGAAGGCCTCCGCGGCATGCTCGAAGCGGAGCCGGACCTCACGGTCGTCGGCGAAGCGGGCTCCGGCGACGAAGCCGTCGCGCTCGACCGGGTCGCCCGGCCCGACGTCGTCCTGATGGACCTGCGGATGCCCGGCCTCGACGGCGTCGGCGCGACCAAGCGGATCCTGCGTGAGCAACCCGCGCGGCGGATCGTCGTGCTCACGACGTTCGAAACGGACGCCGACATCCTGCGCGCGGTGGAAGCCGGCGCGTCGGGCTACCTGCTGAAGGACGCCTCCCGCGCCGAGCTGGCGAACGCGATCCGCGCGGCGGCGCGCGGGGAGACGGTGCTGGCGCCCTCGGTGGCGGGCAAGCTGGTCAACCGCGTCCGAAACCCGGAACCGCAGCCGCTGTCCGCCCGCGAGGTCGAGGTGCTCCGGCTGGTCGCGAAGGGTGGCACCAACGCCGACATCGGCCGCGCCCTGCACATCAGCGAGGCCACGGTGAAGACCCACCTGATCCGGGTGTTCGGCAAGCTCAGCGTCTCGGACCGCACGGCCGCGGTCACCACGGCCATGGCCCGCAACCTCCTCACCTGACCAGTCGTCGCCCGGACCGGCCCCGGCCGCCGCCGCGCGGCAGAATGCCCCCATGCTCTCCTCGACCGAACACGCCCTGCTCCGCCGGATCGCCCACGAGCAGGCCGTCTGCCGGGCTCCGTCGCTGGTCGCCGCCGTCGTGCGGGACGGGGTGATCGTCTGGTCCGGCGGGCGGGGACGCGTCGGCGGCGAGACACCCGGTACCGACACCCAGTACCGGCTGGGCTCGATCACCAAGACCCTCGTCGCCACCGCCGTCCTGCGACTGCGCGACGAAGGCCTCCTCGACCTCAACGATCCGCTCGAAAAGCACGTCCCCGGCACGCCGTTCGGCGCCGCCACCGTCGCCCAGCTGCTGTCCCACACCTCCGGCCTGACGTCCGAATCGCCCGGCCTGTGGTGGGAGCGCACCCCCGGTGCCGACTGGGACGCGCTGGTGGGCAGCCTCGCCGAGGGGGCGATCAAGCACCGCCCGGGCGCCCGGTTCCACTACTCGAACGTCGGCTACGGCGTCCTCGGCGAACTGGTCGCGCGCCACCGCGGCAAGGGCTGGCTTTCCGTGCTGGACGAGGAGATCCTCGGCCCGCTCGGGATGACCCGGACCACGCCGCACCCGGTCGGCGCGCACGCCGAGGGCTTCGCCGTCCACCCGTTCGCCGACGTCCTGCTGCCGGAACCGAGCCCGGACGCCGGTGCGATGGCCCCCGCCGGGCAGCTGTGGTCGACGGCGCAGGACCTCGGCCGCTGGACGGCGTTCCTCGGCGGCGAAACCGGCGACGTGCTCGCCCCGGAAACGGTCGCCGAAATGCGGACGATGGTCACCGTCGACGACACCGACGTCTGGACGACCGGGTTCGGGCTCGGCCTGATGCTCGTGCGCTACCAGGGCCGCCGGTTCGCCGGGCACACCGGCTCGATGCCGGGGTTCCTGGCCGTGACGCTGATCGACCCGGCCGCCGGGACCGGCGCGCTCGTGCTCGCCAACTCGACGTCCGGCGTCGGCATCACCCAACTCTGCCTCGACCTCATCACCATGACCGACGAGCTGGAGCCGCGGCTGCCCGCCGAGTGGCTGCCGTCGCCCGCCGACCCCGCGCTGCTGGCGCTGACCGGGCTCTGGCACTGGGGCCCGACCCCGTACCACCTGCGCCTCCAGGGCGACGGGCTGCTGGTGCTCGCGCCGGTCGAGGGCGCCGGCCGCGGCTCGCGCTTCCGCGAGACCGGCAAGGACACCTACGTCGGCCTCGACGGCTACTACGCCGGCGAGACACTCGAAGTGCGGCGGAACACCGAAGGTGTCGCCACCCACCTCGACCTGGCGACGTTCATCTTCACCCGCACGCCGTACGACCCGGCCGCGCCGGTGCCGGGCGGCGTCGAGAACTGGCGTTGATCCGCAGAGCCCCGCTCACACCCCCAGAGGTGGTGAGCGGGGCCCTCAGGTCAGTGCGGCGGTGCCGGCCGCGTGCGCGACGGCGTCGGCGAACTGCCGGGCGAGGCGCTTGCCTTCGCCCCAGTCGAACAAGCCGAACTTCAAAGCCGTCTGCACCGTGAGGGCCGAACCGCCCGGCGCGTGCGAGACCGTCACGGTGATGATCTGGCCCCAGCTCAAGAAGGTCGTCCCGGTCTTGAAGAACACCGTCCCCCGCTGCGGGTCGTAGAACGGAGTCGAGCCGCCGGCTGCCGCGACTCCGGCGGGGAGCGCGTTCCACAGCACCTCGGGCGGCACCGGGTAGCTCAGCTGCGCAGTCGTCATGACGGGAAAGCTACCGGTGCCCAGGTGGGGTGGGAACCGTGTTTTTACCCCCACGGCGGTGCCATCCGATGAGCCCGACAGCGTAGGTTTCACCGTCCGGAAGGCCGGCCACCAGGTAGTCCGACGGCCAGCCCGCCAGCCAGAGGCGGCGCCGGTCTGCCAGTTCGGCGGCGATGTCGGCCGGCACCGTGGCCAGGTGGAACCGGGTCCGCCAGTCGTCGGCCAGCACCACCCAGCCGTCGACCGGTTCGCCCGTGCGCACGTCGAGCGCGGCCGCCGCGACCGGCGTCCAGGTGTCGCTCGCCAGGCACCGGGCCGGGATGGCGAGGTCCGAACGCCACAAGGCGAGCGCCACCACGGCCACCAGCGCGGGCACCGGCAGGAGCCAGGGCGCCCAACCACCGGCGACGATGGCCGCGACCTCGCCGGCGACGGCCACGATCGCCACCAGCCACACGGCCACGGTCGCGACGGCCAGCCGTCGCCGCAGGGCCGCGCGCCGCGTCACCAGCCGCTTCGGCAGCAGGCGGGACAGGCCGTACACCGTCATGCCGAGGAAGAGCGCTGCGAGCACGCCGGCGTTGACGACGTCGGCGCCGTGCGGCGGGTGCAGCACCAGCGCCACGACGACGAGCGCGTCGGCCAGGACCAGGCCGGCGACACCGGCCACCCGGAGGAAGGGGTGCCGGGCCGGCCCGGCACCGGTCAGCCACGACGGCAGCCGCCGGACGAACACGAGAACGAGGGTGACCGCCAACGCGACCGGCGCCATGACGGTCGTCGTCGTGGTCCAGCCGCCGTTCGCCACCAGGTGCACGACGACGATCCCGCCCAGGTTCCAGAACAGCCACCACCGCGGCCGCCACGGCTCGTCCGCCATCGGTTCTCCCCTCACCGCGAGAGAAACTACTGGCGACGCGACGCGCGGGACAGCGAGTTTCCGCGGCGGCCATTCCACATGCTGAGTAGCCCCGCACCACCTTCACCAGCCGCGTCCCGACCTGAGAGACTGGCCACATGACCGACGCTGAGTTGACCATCCCCGCCGACCTCAAGCCGGCCGACGGCCGCTTCGGCTGCGGCCCGTCGAAGGTCCGCGCCGAGCAGCTGAGTGCGCTGGCGGAGTCCGGCTCCACCTACCTCGGCACGTCGCACCGGCAGAAGCCGGTCAAGTCCCTCGTCGGACGCGTCCGTGCGGGCCTGTCCGAGCTGTTCTCCCTGCCCGAGGGCTACGAGGTGATCCTCGGCAACGGCGGCACCACGGCGTTCTGGGACGCGGCCGCCTTCGGCCTGGTCCGCGAGCGCGCGCAGCACTTCACCTACGGCGAGTTCTCCTCGAAGTTCGCCACCGTGACCAAGGGCGCGCCGTTCCTGGCCGACCCGATCGTCGTCAAGGCCGAGCCGGGCAGCGCGCCGGACATCGCCTACGAAGCGGGCGCCGACCTGGTCGGCTGGGCGCACAACGAGACGTCCACCGGGGTCGCCGTGCCGGTCCGCCGCCCCGAGGGCAGCGACGGCGCGCTGGTCGCGATCGACGCCACCTCCGGCGCCGGCGGCCTCCCGGTCAAGGCCGAGGACTTCGACGTCTACTACTTCGCGCCGCAGAAGTCGTTCGCCGCGGACGGCGGCCTGTGGATCGCGCTGGCCTCGCCCGCCGCGGTCGAGCGGATCGGCGAAATCGGCGGCGGCGACCGCTGGATCCCGGAGTTCCTGTCGCTGACCACCGCGCTGGACAACTCCCGCAAGGACCAGACGTACAACACCCCCGCCGTGGCCACGTTGTTCCTGCTCGCCGAGCAGATCGAGTGGATGAACGGCCAGGGCGGCCTCGCCTGGACGACCTCGCGCACCAAGGACTCCTCGTCGCGGCTGTACGAGTGGGCCGAGAAGACCAGCTACACGACGCCGTTCGTGAAGGACCCGGACCTGCGCTCGCAGGTCGTCGGCACGGTGGACTTCAGCGACGACGTCGACGCCGCCGCGGTCGCGAAGGTGCTGCGCGCCAACGGGATCGTCGACACCGAGCCGTACCGCAAGCTGGGCCGCAACCAGCTGCGCGTCGGCCTGTTCCCGGCGATCGACCCGGACGACATCACGAAGCTCACGCAGAGCATCGAGTACGTGGTCGAGCGGCTCAGCTGACCTGAGACTCCTGGACGGGGACCTCCGCCGCTCCGGCGGTGGGGGTCCCCTTCTTCGTGCCCAGGCGGCGGGCGCCGAACGCGGCGAGGGCCAGCAGTGCGAGGCCGAACAGCTCGTAGGACTCCGTGGCCAGCCACCAGCCCACGGACGGCGCCGGGCGCGGGGCGAACCACATCGGGCCGGCGATGAACAACGCCGGCCCCGCGATGACGACCGCGGCCGCCACCCAGCGCACCGCCCGGTCGAAGCGCCACGCGTACCACCCGGCGAGGACGAGGATCGGCACGCACCACGTCCAGTGGTGGGTCCACGAGATCGGCGAAACCAGCAGCCCGCCGAGCGCGCACGCGGTGAGCGCGAGCACCGGCTCGGCGGCCCGCACGATGATCACCGCGACCACGGCCATCACGGCCGCCGCGGCCAGCACCCACCCGGACTCCGGCAGGCCGGCGCGCACGGTCAGGCCGTGCAGCGACTGGTTGCCGACGTAGTCGACGCCGCCGATGCGGCCCGCGTCGAAGACGAGCTTCGTCCAGTACGTGAAGGACGCCGACGGCCGGATCAGCCACAACAGCGCCCCCGCCGCGACGAACCCGGCCACCACCCGCGCGGCCGACTTGAAGTCGCGGCGGAACAGGAAGTACACGACGAAGACGGCCGGGGTCAGCTTGATCGCCGCGGCCACGCCGATCAGCAGGCCCTTCGTCCGCTTCCGCTCGCCGGGCAGCAGGACGTCGAGCACCACCAGCACCATGAGCAGGGCGTTGATCTGGCCGAAGCCCAGCGTCGAACGCACCGGTTCGAGCAGCGCCCCCGCGAGCTGCGCGCCGATGGCGACCAGCGCGGCCACCGCCCGGCCCCGGACCTTCGAAGCGTCGGTGAGCGAGCCGTTGAGGGTGGCCACGTACAGGTAGGCGACGACGCCGGTGGCGACGATCGACGCGATGCTGAGCAGCTTCATCGTCACCGCGAACGGCAGCACGGTGCCGGGCAGGAACACCGCGGCGGCGAACGGCGTGTAGGTGAACGGCAGCAGGATCCGGTGCGTGGTCGGCACCCAGGCGTCGTACGGCGAGCCCTGCTCGGCCAGCGCCTTCGCGCCGCCGAGGTAGACCTCGAGGTCGAGGCCGTCGAACCGCTTGAGCACCAGCACCAGCACGACGGCGGCGACCTCGAGCACCGCGAGCGACCACACCAGTCTTCGCGCTGACCATTGCGACACCGGCGCCACACGTCCCCCTCGAACCAGGTCTTCGACCGGCCGAGATTACCGGGCCCTCAGCAGCAGCCGTGCACCGGCAACCGCACTGACCTGGCGTTCGCCGCCGCGGCCGGCCGGTTCACCGCGGCTTCGGCGTCGGCCAGCATGCGGTCGAGCGTGGCCCGGTCGAGGACGCGGCCCGCGGTGACGACGGTGTCGATCCGCCGGACCGCGCGGATGTCGGCGAGCGGGTCGGCGTCGAGCAGCACCAGGTCGGCGACCTTGCCGGGGGCGATCGTGCCGGCGGTGTCCGCCCGGCCGAGGAACACCGCCGCGTCGCGGGTCACCGCCTGCAGCGCCCGCCGCGGGCCGAGCCCGGCCTCGACCAGGAAGTCGAGCTCGTCGTGCAGGCTGAACCCCGGGAACACGTAGGGGTTCTCGCAGTCGGTCCCGCCGAGGATCCCGACGCCGGCGCGGTGCGCCTCCCCGACGAGCCGCAGCTGCGCCTCGAAGTAGGCCTCCTGCCGGGCGACCTGCTCGGCGGTGACCGGGGTGAACAGCGGCAGCCGGTCGGCCCAGGCGTCGCGGATCTCCGGCGGGACGTACTTGAGCCGGGGGTCGTGGGCGTAGGTACCGGCGGGCCGGGACATGACGCGGTTGACCGTGAAGGTCGGGCTGAGCCGGCTGCCGTAGGCCTTGAGTCCCGAGAAGTGGTGGGCCGCCGCGGCCGGGTCGTAGGCCTGCGCGGCCTGCCGGTCGAGTTCGCGGGCCAGGTTGAAGAAGTCGCGCGGCGCCTTCGGGTCGAACGGCGTCGCGTCGAGGCGGGCGAGGAACTCGTCCCGGCGGCTCGACGTCGCGATCGGCAGCCCGAAGAGGTGCTCGAAGCTGCGCTGCCCCGCCCGGGCGGCCTCGAGCAGGCGCAGCCGGTAGGGCCAGTGCCCGGCGAACGGCAGGCCGTGGCGCCGGCACTCGTCCGCGATCGCGGCGAAGGCGTCCTTCGGCAGGTAGAAGTACACCTTGACGAAGTCCGAGCGCTGGGCGACGGCGGTCCGGACCGCGGCCCGCGCCTCCTCGGCGTTCGCGACCTGGGTGACCGGCGGGCCGAGCAGGGTCACCGGGCCGTCGAGGATGGAGCTGGCCAGCACGACCCGCGGGCCCAGCAGCTCGCCGCGGGCGATCTTGTCGCGGGTGACGCGGTTCTCGTCGTACCCCTGCATCTCGCGGATGCCGGTGACGCCGTTGGCGAGGAACAGCGGCGGCCACACCTGTTCCAGATCGATGCCGTGGGTGTGCATGTCCCAGAGGCCGGGCACGAGGTAGCGGCCGCGGCCGTCGACGACCCGGGCACTGCCGCAGCGCGGGACCTCGGCGGCCGGGCCGACCCAGGCGATCCGGTCCCCGACCAGCACGACGGCGAAGTCCGGCCGGGCGGGGCCGTCGGTGCCGTCGACGACGGTCGCCCCGGTCACCACCACCACGTCGGTGCCGGCGGCCGCCGCCTCCTGCGCGAAGACCGCGGGCGCGAGCCCGGCGGCGGCGAGGCCCGCTCCCGCCGTCGTCAGCCACCGCAGGAAATCGCGCCGGTTCGCCTCGACTCGCAGCACTGCACCCCGCCCTTCGATCGGCTCCCCTCCCGCCCATCCAACACCCCATCGATCGAGTGAGAGATCTTCCAACGTGCTGAGTGCCGGGTGAGGGCTCACCCCTCACCCGGCATCCCGTGGACCTCAGGCGCGAACCGGCCGCCGGGAGGTGCAGCACGAGTCGAGTTCAGGCCCCCACGCCCTGAACTTCCTCAGGCCAGCGCCCGCGTGGGCGCCAGCCGGGCCGCCCGCACCGCCGGGTAGGCCCCGGCGACCGCCCCGACGAGCGCCGCGACGCCCACTCCGCCCGCCAGCGCCGCCGACGGCAACACCGCGGGCCACCCCTGGCTCAGCGCGTACCCCGCCGTCACCAGCACCCCGGCCAGCACCCCCGCCAGGCCACCGAGCCCGGACAACAGCACCGACTCGGCCAGGAACTGCCCGCGGATCTGCCGTTTCGTCGCCCCGAGCGCGCGGCGCAGGCCGATCTCGCGCCGTCTTTCCAGCACCGAGATCACCATCGTGTTCGCCACCCCGACGCCACCGACGAGCAGGGCGACACCGCCGAGGCCCAGGAACAGCGCGCTGTAGGTGGTGTCCGTGAGCTTCTGCGCCGCGAGGGCGTCCGACGGGCGGCGCACCTGGACCTCGTTCGGCGCCTGCGGGCTCAGCGTCGCGGCCAGCACCGACCGCACACCGTCCACTCCGGACTCATCGGCGCGGACGTACACAGTGGACGGATGGCCGTCGAACCCGAGCAGCCGCTTCGCGACGTCCCAGCCGACCAGCGCCGAGCGCTCGATCTCCGGGGCCAGCGGCATCGGCGCGAGAATGCCCACCACGGTGAACCACTGCGTGCCGATCAGCACCTGCGGCGGGCGGGCCGGGTCGACGTGGTCGATGCCGAGCCGGGCCGCGGCCGCCGAACCGAGCACCGTCACCGGGTAGTCCTGGTTGCCCGCGGCGAGGAAGGCACCCACCCGCACCTTGCCGCCCAGCACGCCGAGCAGATCCGGCCGCGCCGCGAACACGGCGAGCCCGGACGTGTCGTCCGCCGCGATCTTGTCGCTGCGGCGGACACTCGCCGACGTCGCCCCGGTGCCGGCGGCCGCCCGCACCGGCCCGATCCGCCGCGCCATCGCGACCGCGTCGTCCGGCAGCGTCGCGTTGTCGCCGAACAGCGTCTGGCCCGGCCCGGCGGTGAGCAGGTTGGTGCCCAGCGCGGCCAGCCGGTCGTGCAGGGCCTGCGCGCCGGACGCCGGGATCGCCAGCACGGCCACCATCGCGGCGACGCCGATCGCGATGCCCAGCGCGGAAAGCACCGCGCGCACCGGCCGCGTGCGCATGCCGTGGGCGCCGAGCGCGACGACGTCCGGCGGCCCGAGCCGGGCCGGTTCCGGCAGCGCGACCTGCACCGGCGCCGTCACCGTGCACCCACCAGACCGGTGTCCAGCCGCAGGCGCCCGTCGAGCAGCTCGATCCGGCGGGGCATGCCCGCGGCGATCTCCCGGTCGTGGGTGATCACCACGATCGTGGTGCCGCCGGTGGACAGCTCGCCGAGCAGCGAGAGCACGGACGCGCCGGTGCCGGTGTCGAGGTTCCCGGTCGGCTCGTCGGCCAGCAGGATCGCCGGGTCGTTGACGACCGCCCTGGCGATCGCGACGCGCTGGCGTTCGCCGCCGGACAGCTCGCCGGGCCGGTGCCACGCCCGGTGCCCCAGCCCGACGCGGTCGAGCGCGGCCAGCGCCCGCCCGCGCCGCCGTCGCCGTGGCACCCCGGCGTAGAGCAGGCCGGTGCACACGTTGTCCACCGCACTCATCCCTTCGTCGAGGAAGAACTGCTGGAATACGAACCCGATCCAGCGCGAGCGCAGCGCCGAGACCTTGCGGTCGGGCAGCGCGGCGACGTCGTGGCCGCGCAGCTCCACCCGGCCCGACGAGGGCCGGTCGAGCGTGCCCATCAGGTGCAGCAGGGTCGACTTACCGGACCCGGACGGCCCGACGATCGCCACCATTTCGCCGTCTTCGAGCGAGAGCGAGACACCGTCGAGCGCGGCGACCCCGCCGGGGTAGGAGCGCGTGGCCTCGTGCACGCGCAGCACGGGCGTCACGACGTCGTCACCACCCGCATGCCCGCGGCCAGTCCGGTGCCGGAGACCTCGACCTTCCCGCCACTGAACAGTCCGGTTTGAACAGCGATGAGCCGTCGCCGGCCGTTTTCGTCGACCTCGACCGCATACCCGCCTTCGGCGAGCGCGAGCAGCGCGCCGACCGGGACCGCGAGCACGCCCCGGTGGACGTCCTTGGTGAACCGGACGGTCGCCGGAGCCGAGTCGAGCGGCCCGGCCGCACCGGGGTCGTCGAGCCGGACGAGCACGGTGATCTTGGGCTTGCCGTCGGGCTGGCCCGCGGCGTCCTTGCCCTCGACCGCGGACCGCCCGACGTCGGTGATCGTGCCCTGCGCCGACTTCCCGTTGATCGTCACGGACGCCTTCGCGCCCTGCGTGGCCAGGCCCTGCTTGGCCGCGTCGAGCTTCACCTGCACCGAACGGACCGTGCCGGTCGTCTTGAGCACCTCGCCCTGTGACGGCGAGCCGGGCCTGGCCGACAGCGCCGACACCCGCAGCTCGCCCGCGGCCAGCACGACGTCGCCCTGGCCGAACGCCCCGGTCTGCTCGAGCCCCAGGGACTTCTGCCACTTCTTCAGCGCGGCCGCCGTCGCCGCCGTGAACTTCTTGTCCGGCGTGCCGAAACCACCGAAGCCGCACGCCTTGAGGTTTTCTTCCAGCTGCTTGACGTCGGCGCCGTCGTCCGCGCCCGTGGCGAGGTCGCGGTAGAACGGGAGGGTGCCGTAGAACAGCGGCACCGGTTTCGCGTCCACCTCGTACACCGGCTTGCAGCGGGTCAGGGTGGCGCCGGCGTCGGGCAGCGACGTGATCGTGCCGGGCTTGCGGCCCTGGACGACCGACTCGTCGCCGTAGCCGAGGGTGCCGTCGGCCTCTTCTTCTTCGCTCAGGTCGGTCTTGGCCACTTCCGCCGTTTCGACCGCGGGCGGCGCGGCCTCCTTGACGGGCGTCGCGCTCGACACCCGCGTCAGGATCACGACGGAGCCGGTGCCCAGCACCACCACGAGCACCGCGGCGGCGACCAGCCAGCGGGTGCGGCCGCGGCGACGGGGCTTGCGGAGTTGGGTCACGTCGTTCACTTGCCCGCCTCGGAGTGCGTGGCCAAGCCGAGCCCGCATGCCTTCGCGGTGGCTTCGAACTTCTTCGGGTCGCCGCCGCCGCCGATCCGCATCCCGCCCTTGCCGCTGGGGTCGGGGTCCGGCATGTCGATCCCGTGGTCCCGCATGCACTTGGCTTCCTTGCGCACCTTGTCCAGTTCCTCGGCGCTCATCGGCTTCATTTCGCCGCCGTTGGGCATCAGGTGCTTGCACGCCTCCGAAGCGGTGTCGACCTTCCCCTTGTCGGAACCGTCGCCCTGGATGGCGACCGACATGCCTTTGCCGTCACCGGCCGGCTTCGGGTCGGGCATGTCGACGCCGTGCTCGCGCATGCACTTGGCGAAGTCCCGCATCTTGTCCTCGTCGCTCTTGCCGCTGTTGTCGGCCGCCGTGGGGCCGCCCGTCTTCGGCGGCGTCGAGATCGAGGCGACCTTCGACCCGTCGTCGGCCTTCGCGCCGCAGCCGCCCAGCAGCAGGGCTGTCCCCAGCGCCGCGACGGCGATCCGTGTCCGCATGGCTCGATTCCTTTCGTCCGGATGGGTGCCAGGTCTACGGACCGGGGGATTCGGGCGCGCTAAGCGACGTCGCTTATGCGGTCCTTATGGCCTCCCTGCGCAGACTGGGCGGGTGCGGGTGCTGGTGGTGGAGGACGAGCGGTTGCTGGCCGACTCGGTCGCGGAGGGGCTGCGGCGCTTCTCGATGGCCGTCGACGTCTGCTACGACGGCGAACAGGCGCTGGAGCGGGTGGGCGTGCACGGCTACGACGTCGTGGTCCTCGACCGCGACCTGCCGAAGGTGCACGGCGACGACGTCTGCGCGGCCGTGGTCCGTGCGGGCGGGGAGGCGCGGGTGCTGATGCTGACCGCGGCCGCCGACGTCACCGACCGGGTGGCCGGGCTGGGCCTCGGCGCCGACGACTACCTGACGAAGCCGTTCGCGTTCGCCGAGCTGGTCGCCCGGGTCCAGGCGCTGTCCCGGCGCGCGCGGCCCGCGCTGCCACCGGTGCTGGAGCGCGACGGCGTCGTGCTCGACCTGCCGCGTCACCAGGCCGCCCGCGACGGCCGGTTCCTGCTGCTCTCGCCGAAGGAGTTCGCCGTGCTCGAGGTGCTGATGCGGGCCGAGGGCACGGTGGTGAGCGCCGAGGACCTGCTCGACAAGGCGTGGGACGAGCACGCGGACCCGTTCACCAACGCGGTGCGCGTCGCGGTGATGACGTTGCGGCGCAAGCTGGGCGACCCGCCGGTGATCGAGACGGTGCCCGGCGCCGGCTACCGGCTCGGCACGCCGTGAACGGCCTTTCCGTCCGGACGAAGCTCACCGCCTGGTACGGCGGGCTCTTCCTGCTCGCCGGGCTGGTCCTCGTCGTCATCAACTACCTGCTGGTGCAGAGCACGCTGCCGGACCCGCTCCGGTTCGCCTCGGCGACGCTCGCCGGTGACGCGGCGTACGGGATCGCGCAGAAGCTGGACACCTTTTCGCCCGCTCCGGCGGTGCAGCTGGTCAGCGGGTCGCTGGGCGAGTACCGCTCCTCGACGCTGTCCACCCTGGTCATCGGTTCGGCCATCGCGCTGATCGCGACGGCGGCGCTGGCCGTGCTGTTCGGCTGGCTGATGGCGGGCCGGGCACTGCGGCCTCTGCACGACATCACCTCGGCCGCCCGGCGGCTGGAGGCGGGCAAGCTCGACCGGCGGATCAACCTCGAAGGGCCGCCCGACGAGCTGAAGGAGCTGGCGGACACCTTCGACGGCATGCTCGACCGGCTGGCGGAGTCGTTCGACAGCCAGAAGCGGTTCGTCGCGAACGCGTCCCACGAGCTGCGGACGCCGCTGGCGGTGCAGCGGACGCTGATCGAGGTCGCGATGGCCGATCCGGAGGTCTCGCCGGAGCTCGCGAAACTCGGCACGCACCTGCTGCACACCAACGAACGCAGCGAACGGATGATCGAGGGCCTGCTGATCCTGGCCCGCAGTGACCGCGGCCTGCACGCGCGGGCGCCCGTCCGGCTGGACGCGGTGGCGGCGTCGGTCATCCGGGCCACGGCGGCTTCGGCGGCCGAGGCCGGAGTGACGGTCGAGACCCGGTTGCGGCCGCGGACGGTGGCCGGCGACCCGGTGCTGCTGGAGCGCCTGGTGACGAACCTGGTGGTCAACGCGATCACGTACAACGCCCGGGGTGGCTGGGTGTACGTCGAGGTCCGGGGCGACCCGGCGCTGGAGGTCCGCAACTCGGGACCGGTGGTCCCGCCCGAAGCGGTGCCGACGCTGTTCGAGCCGTTCCGCCGCGTCGGCGGGGCGGAGCGGACGGGCGACACGCGCAACGCCGGGCTCGGGCTGTCGATCGTCCGCTCGGTGGCACAGGCCCACGGCGGCGGCGCGGAGGCTCAGCCCGGCCGGCGCGGCGGCCTCACCGTGACCGTCCGGCTGCCGCCGTCTTGATCCACTCGATCGTGACTTTGCGTGTTCTGCGTGTCACCCCTTTGCCGCTGACCTGGGTGAGCGAGGATGCGAGGGACCAAAGTGAACAGTGGGCAGTTCGGGACGGACTCGGCGCGCCTCGCACGTCAAGCCGACGCGCCGTTCTAACGTGGGCACCCACAACGGTGAAGAAGATCGGGGAGGCGAGAACAATGCGGGCGCTGCGAGTGGTCGGACTGCACGAGGACGGCAAGTCCATCGTGCTCGAAGACCCGGCGAGCCGTACTCGTTTCCTGCTCCCGGCTGATGAGCGACTGCGCGCGGCGGCGCGGGGTGACATCACCCGCCTCGGCCAGATCGAAATCGAGTTGGAGAGCCAGATGCGGCCACGCGAGATCCAGCAGCGCATCCGCGCCGGCGAGTCCGTCGAGCAGGTCGCCGCGAGCGCCGGCGTCGCGGCCCAGCGCGTCGAGCGTTACGCCTATCCCGTGCTGCTCGAGCGGTCCCGGACCGCCGAGCTGGCGCAGAGCGCCCACCCGGTCCGCGAGGACGGCCCCGACGTGCAGACGCTCGGCGAGGTCGTCGCGCACGGCTTCGGCGTGCGCGGTCACGACTACTCCCGGGCCACCTGGGACTCCTGGAAGGGCGAGGACGGCCGCTGGGTCGTCGTGCTCCGGTGGAAGGCCGGGCGGTCGGACAACCGCGCGCACTGGGCGTTTTCGCCGGGGGCGCACGGCGGCACGGTCACGGCGCTGGACGAGAACGCCGAGGTCCTGCTGGACCCCAGCGCCTACCGCGCGCCGCGCACGGTCCGCGCCCTCGAGCCGGCCCGCGAAACGGAGTTCCAGCCCACGCTGGATTCGGTGGCGCCGGAGCGCGCCGAGCTGCCGTCGGCCGAGCCGGACCCGGACGACGACACCCGCGAGATCCCCCGCGTCCCGGCGGACCCGGACGAGGACACCGCGGTGCCCGAGCCGCGGCCGAAGGTCAAGAAGAACCACCCGATCGTGCCGTCCTGGGAGGACGTGCTGCTCGGGGTCCGTTCCCAGCGCGGCTAGTCCACCAGCGCGGCGAGCGACTTCGGCGCGACCAGCCGGTAGGCCTCGCGCACGATCCGGTCGACCTCCGCCCACTCGACGTCGACGTCCAGCCGGACCCCGAGCCACCCGCGGTGCCCGACGTACGCCGGCCGGAAGAACCGTTCCGGCTCGGTGCGCACCAGGTCCTCCTGCGCCCCGGGTGGCGCCGGGCACCAGAACGCGAGCCTGCCGTCGCCGTGGTGGTCGTCGGCGAACATGACGAAGGTCTTCTTGCCGCGCACGAACCAGGCCGGCGACCCGTGGCTGAGCCGTTCGGTCACTTCGGGCAGGGCCAGGCACAACTTCCGCAACGCGTCCAGCTGCCGCATCCCCTCAGGCTACGAGGCAGATCGCCGGGTTCCACGGCCACGTCTTCCGCAGCCGGACCTCGACCAGGGCACCGGGCACCCTCGTCACCTACGCCCGATTCCGCTAGAAGGCGATCACCAGCACACCGATCCACGCGATCACGACGCCGCCTCCCGCGCCGTACGCGATCCAGCGCAGGATCGGGGTGTTGCGGATCAGCCACAGCGACGGCGTGATCCCCGCCGTCACGATGACCGAGGCTCCCAGCGTCAGCCAGCCGCTCGTCTCGCGAGCCAGCGTCGTGGCCAGCGCCAGCATGGCGACGACGACCACGGCCGCGATGAACGCCGACACGGTCAGCCCGGTCAGCCACGGAGTCGGCTCACCAGGCGGGCCGGGGGGCCCGAGCACCGAGCGGACGAACCGGTGGCCCGGTGCGGTGGCCTGCGGAGGCGGCTCGACGACCGTGTCGGTCCCGGTCACCGGATCCACGAAACGCACGGTCGTGCCCATCACCGAAGCGAGCCTGCCGGCCAGCTGGCGGCCACGCTGCGAGACCACCGCGCCCGCCTCCGCGCCGGAATCGGCGGTGACGGCGGAGGCCACCCGCGCCCATTCGTGCAGGGCCTGCGCCAGGTCGGCGCCGATCGCGAGCTTGTGCGGGTCCACCTCGCGCGCGTGCTCCCCGCCGGGGCCGGCCAGCACGGCGCGCTCGCCGCGGATCCGCAGCTCCATGGTGTCCCTTCCCGCTTCGGAGACCAAAACCTTAGCGGCCCCGGGCCAGTTCGTAGAAGGCAACAGCGGCGGCCGTCGCGATGTTGAGTGAGTCGACTCCGGCCGGCATGGGTATCCGGACGGTGTGATCAGCCGCCGCGAGTGCCGTTTCGGTCAGCCCGGGACCTTCGGCGCCGAAGAGCAACGCCACCCGCGCGGGCGCGTGCTCCCGCAGTTCGGGCAGCGGGACCGAACCCGGCCGCGGGGTGAACGCCGCGATCGCGAAGCCGCGCGCCCGCAGGTCGTCGAGCCCACCCGGCCAGTCCGTCAGGTGCCCGAACGGCACGCGCAGGACGTGACCCATCGACACGCGCACGCTGCGCCGGTACAGCGGGTCGGAACAGCCGGGGCCGAGCAGCACGCCGCCGACGCCGAGCGCGGCCGCGTTGCGGAAGAGCGCACCGAGGTTTTCGTGGTCCCCCACGCCTTCCAGCACCGCGATCGAGCCGGCGCCGTCGACGACTTCGGCGACCGTCAGCGGCGCGGGCCGTCCGGCGACGGCGAGGATCCCGCGGTTGAGGTGGAACCCGACCACCTCGGCCATCGTTTCCGCGGAGGCGACGTACTGGGGCACGTCGAGGCCGGCCAGGTCGTCCGCCAGCTCCGCGAACCGCCGTTCGACGCCCAGCAGCGCCCGGACCGGATAGCGGGACGCCAGCAGCCGGGACACCACGACGGTGCCTTCGGCGATGACGAGTCCCCGGCCACCCGGCCGGTCGGGACGTCGGTCCGCAGTGGACAGGTGGCGGAAATCGTCCACCCTGGGGTCACCGGAGTCGTCGATGTGGATCACGCCCATCCGCCCAGTGTGTCACCCGCTTGCCCGGCCCTTCACTGGTCCGAACGTCCGGCACCGGGTAGTGCGAACGGGGCCATTCTGCTTTCGGTTAACTACCCGTGACGGAGAGCACCAGTTTGGCCGCTAGCCCGGCTGCATCGTCTGTGTAACGGTTGTCCGCCGGGGCCTGAACACGTCCTAGTCCACGCCGACACGAAGCAGGGATGGTCATGGGGATGGACCTCGAGGCTCAGCCGTTCAACACGCTGGACCGAGGACGGTACCGCCGCAAGGTGCAGCGTTGCCTCGACACGCTGGCCCGCATGCTCACCGATGGCAGCTTTTCGTTCCCCCGCAAGAACATCGGCCTCGAAGTCGAGCTGAACCTCGTCGACCGCGAGCTGCGCCCGTCGATGACGAACACCGCAGTGCTGGAGGCGCTGGACGACCCGTCGTTCACCACCGAACTGGGTCAGCACAACATCGAGCTGAACGTCCCGCCGCGGCCGCTGGCGGGCGATTCCGCCCTCCAGCTCGAAGACGACCTCCGGGCGTACCTCGACACCGCCGCGGCGAAGGCTCGTGACACCGGGTCGTCGCTGGCCATGATCGGCATCCTGCCGACGTTGAAGCACGAGCACTTCGACCAGAAGTGGCTCACCAACAAGGCCCGCTACGCGACCCTGAACGACCAGATCTTCGCCGCGCGCGGCGAACGCACGGTGCTCGCCATGGAGGGCGCGCCGCTGCCGGGCCAGCAGCCCGAACGCCTGCGCAGCTACGCGGAGTCGATCCTGCCGGAGGCCGCGTGCACCAGCGTGCAGCTGCACCTGCAGGTCGCGCCCGAGGAGTTCGCCGCGCACTGGAACGCGGCGCAGTGCCTGGCCGGGTTGCAGTGCGCGCTCGCGGCGAATTCGCCGTTCCTGCTCGGCAAGGCGCTGTGGCACGAGACGCGGATCCCGCTGTTCCTGCAGGCGACGGACACCCGGCCGGAAGAGCTGAAGAACCAGGGTGTGCGGCCGCGGGTGTGGTTCGGCGAGCGCTGGATCACGTCGATCTTCGACCTGTTCGAGGAGAACGTCCGCTATTTCCCCGGCCTGCTCCCGGAAACCGACACCGAGGACCCGATCGAGGCACTCGACGCGGGCCAGGCACCGAAGCTCACCGAGCTGCGCATGCACAACGGCACCATCTGGCGCTGGAACCGCCCGGTGTACGACGTCGTCGACGGACTGCCGCACCTGCGCATCGAAAACCGGGTGCTGCCCGCCGGGCCGACGGTGGTCGACACGGTGGCGAACGCGGCCTTCTTCTACGGCGCCCAGCGCGCGCTGGCCGAGGCGGAGCGCCCGGTGTGGAGCCAGATGTCGTTCCAGGCGGCCGAGGAAAACCTTTACGCCGGCGCGCGCCGGGGCTTCGACGGGCAGCTGTACTGGCCGGGCATCGGCTGGATCCCGCCGGACGAGCTGGCGCTGCGCGTGCTTCTGCCACTGGCGCACGAGGGACTGCGCCGCTCCGACGTCTCCGACGAAGCCCGCGAGCGGTACCTCGGGATCGTCGAACGCCGGTGCCTCGCGCGGCGGACCGGGGCGACCTGGCAGCGGGACTACGTCGTGCGGGCCCAGGAGCGCGGGCTGGACCGCGAGGCGGCGCTCAGCCTGATGCTGGGGCGCTACCTGGAACTGTCCGAGTCGGGTGAACCGGTGCACACGTGGCCACTCGCCGACTGACCAAAGCGGCACTTTCACGTGAAAGCTACGCTTTGCGCCGCAAAGCGGCACTTTCACGTGAAAGTGGCGCCTCCCGCTAGCCTGGGTGGATGCCGAAGATTCTCGGTGAGTCGCTGGAAGCCCACCGGCGTGAGGTGCGGACACGGGTGTTCGAAGTCCTGCGCGCGCAGCTCTACGAGCGCGGCTTCGACGCGATCACGCTCGCCGGGGTCGCGTCGGCGGCCGGAGTGGGCCGGACCGCGCTCTACAACCACTTCCCCGACAAGGAAAGCCTGCTCGTCGCCTTCGTCGAAGACGAAGCTACCCGGTACGTCACGCGGCTGACCGACGCCGTCGAAGCCCGGGCCGATCCGGTCGACCAGCTGGCCACCTTCGTCCGGCTGCAGCTGCGCGTGCTGGCGGAATACCACCTGCCACCGGGCACGGCACTCGCGTCGGCGCTGGCGCCCTCGGCGTACCGGCGGATCAGCGCGCACGCCGACCCGATCACCGACCGGCTGCGCGCGATCCTCGCCGGCGGCGTCGACCTGGGGCGCTGGCCCGCCGAAGATCCGGACGTCCTGATCCCGATGATCACCGCGGCCCTGGGCAACCGGACGCTGGTCGACGGGCCGGCCGACCAGCTCGAAGACGTCGTCGAGGCGGCGGTGCGGTTCGTGCTGCGCGCGGTCGGTGCCGCCGTTCAGGGTGACTGACTCGCGCTCATGCCCTACGATCTTTCTGACAGCGTGTCAGATCGATCGCCGGGAGGCCTGCCCATGTCGGTGACCACGGACGCCCGCCCGTTTTCGGCGACCTTGCGCGCGTCGACCCTCGAAGTCCACGACCGGGCGAACTACTCGGCGTACATGCGCGCCCTGCTCGGCGGGGAGCTGACGCGCGAGGGCTACACCCAGCTCGCGATCCAGTACTACTTCATCTACGGCGCGATCGAGGCGTCGAGCGACGCGATGGCCGGCCACCCGGTCGGCGGCGAATTCGTCTTCGACGAGCTGCGGCGGCTGCCGCTGCTCGAGCGCGACCTCGCCCACCTCGCCGGCCCGGACTGGCGCTCGGCGATCTCGCCGCTCGCGACCACGGAGGCCTACGTGGCGCGCGTGCGCGAAGCGTCCTCGTGGGCCGGCGGGTACGTCGCCCACCACTACACGCGCTACCTCGGCGACATCGCCGGCGGTCAGATCATCCGGCGGGTGCTCGAGAAGAACTACGACGTCGCCGAGGCGGGCTCGCTCTTCTACCACTTCGACGGGATCGGCAGCGCGCCGCGCTTCCGGGATGTGTACCGGGCAAAACTGGACAACGCCCCCTGGGACGACGCCGAGCGCGCCCGCGTGATCGACGAGACGCTGGTGGCGTTCGAATGCAACGTCGCCGTCTTCGACGAACTGGCCCAGCGCCTCGACGAGTTCCGCGCTTGAATGACCCATCTCACAGCTCGTTGACCTCCAGTCAGGTGCAGGGAACAGACTCGGTTTCGAGTGGTGCGCCTCCGGGGTACGCCATTCACGAGCCGCCGTCCCACGGCAGCAACCGGGGCTCCGCCCCGAGCCGGGGGCCCGGCCACCCGGACCCTCCAGCAGGTGGGACGGCCACCCGCCCCCGCTCGCCGGGAAGGGCGGTGTGCTACTAGGTTCGGTACCGGAAACTTGTGTCGAAGACAGAAGGAGGGCCAATGGCCCGCTACGAGCTCCCCGATCTCGACTACGACTACAGCGCCTTGGCGCCGCACATCTCCGGCGAGATCAACGAGCTGCACCACAGCAAGCACCACGCGACCTACGTCAAGGGCGCGAACGACACGCTCGACAAGATCGCGGAAGCCCGCGACGCCGGTGACTTCGGCGGCATCGTCGGTCTGGAGACGACGCTGGCCTTCAACCTGGCCGGCCACGCCAACCACGTCGTGTGGTGGAAGATCCTCTCGCCGGAGGGTGGCGACAAGCCGACCGGCGAGCTGGCCGCGGCGATCGACGAGGCGTTCGGCTCCTTCGACAAGTTCAAGGCGCAGTTCACCGCCGTCTCGACCACGATCCAGGGCAACGGCTGGGGCGCGCTCTCCTGGGACCCGATCGGCAAGACGCTGATCACCCAGCAGCTGCGCGACCACCACAACAACCTGATCCTGCCGACCGTGCCGATCCTGCTGGTCGACGTCTGGGAGCACGCGTTCTACCTGGACTACAAGAACGTGAAGCCCAAGTACGTCGAGGCCCTGTGGAACATCTTCAACTGGGCCGAGATCAGCAAGCGGTTCGACAACGCCGTCGCCGGCGGCAACGGCCTGCTGCTCGGCTGAGCTTCCGCGGCAACGGGGTCCTCCTTCCGGGAGGGCCCCGTTTTTCGTCGCCGGGTGAAAACTCCCTTGACCTCGAGCGCGGTCGAGGTGTTTGAGTGGACGCCATGGACGTCGACGCGTATCTGGACCGCCTCGGCGTCGCACGGCCGGCGACACCCGACCTCGCGACGCTGCGCCACCTGCAGGAACACCACCTGGCCGCGGTGCCCTTCGAGAACCTGAGCAGCCACCTCGGCGAGCCGGTCGAGCTGGCCGAGGACGCGCTCTTCGGCAAGATCGTGCGCCGCCGGCGAGGCGGGTTCTGCTACGAGCTGAACGGCCTGTTCGCCGCCCTGCTGCGGGAGCTCGGCTACCGCGCCGCACTGCACGGCGCGCAGGTCTTCCGCCCCGACGGGACGCTCGGACCTCCCCTCGACCACGCGGCGATCGTCGTCGACCTCGGCGAGCCGTGGCTGGTGGACGTCGGCTTCGGCCGGTTCGCCCGGCACCCGGTGCGACTGTCCGGAGTGGACGCCCAGCCCGGGCCGGACGGCGAATTCCTCGTCCTGGACGCGCCGCACGGCGATCTGGACGTGCTGACGGACGGCAAGCCGCAGTACCGCCTGGAGCGCCGTCCGCGGCCGCTGGCCGACTTCGTCCCGATGGCCTGGTGGCAGACGACGTCGCCGGAGTCGCACTTCACCCAGTCACTGACGTGCTCCCGGCCGACGTCCCAGGGCCGGGTGACCCTGGCCGGCGACAGGCTGATCGAGACGGTCGACGGCGTCCGCCACGAGGTGCGGCTGGCCACCCCGGACGCGATCCGGGCGGCGTACCGCGTGTACTTCGGGATGACGTTGACGCGGCTGCCGGTACCGCCGGGTGAGAGTCCCTTGACCGTCGTGTCGGACCGGTCCGACACTGCGGTGCGCGTGCCGTGAAATGAACGGAGCCCCGGCCTGGGGTTCCCAGGGCCGGGGCTCCGTCCGTTCCCGAACTGACTGCCGCTCCCACCACGAAGCGGACATGTATGAGGTTAGCCTAACCTCATCTTCCGAGGCAAGAGGTCCCGCGCGGATCACCCTTCAGGGTGACACCGAGGCCGCGGACCGCCGGTTTTTGTCGGTGCTCGTCGATACGGTCACGCGGTGAACACGAACCGATACCCGAAGTCAGTCCTTCGCCCGCCGGAGCACCCGAAGACCGAGCCCGCGCTGCACCGGCCAGCGCACCCCACCGCGCCGGACCAGGACGACCGCGCACACGACCGCGGCCAAGGCCGACACCGCACCGCCGATGTAGAACGGAGACCGCCCCCCGAACGCGTCGGCCATCCACCCCACCATCGGGCCACCGATCGGGTTGCCGCCGATCAGCACCAGCACGTACAGCCCCATCACGC
This sequence comes from Amycolatopsis sp. NPDC026612, assembly GCF_040638285.1. Lineage (NCBI taxonomy): Bacteria > Bacillati > Actinomycetota > Actinomycetes > Pseudonocardiales > Pseudonocardiaceae > Amycolatopsis > Amycolatopsis sp. NPDC026612. Next base: position 24,998 of record NZ_JBEZYB010000036.1, on the reverse strand, counting down.
GGCCGCGCATCTCGGGGCTGACCGACGTCTGCACCAGCGCGTTCGCCGTGTTGAGGAACGTCATCGTGGCGAAACCGAGCGGGATCAGGCCGAGGCCGAACGTCAGGTAAGTCGGCATGAACGCCGTGACCAGCTCGAACACGCCGAGGAAGAACGCCGACACCAGCATCAGCCGGACCCGTGGCCTGCCCTTCGTGCCGCGGCGTGCGGACATCACCGCGCCGGTGAAGGTGCCGACCGCGACCAGCGTCGACAGCAGGCCGTAGCCGTCGGCCGCGGTGTGGAAGACGTTGGCCGCGACGATCGGGAGCGAGCTGAAGTACGTGATGCCGAACGTGCTGACGAACAGCACCAGCACCATCACGGTCATCAGGTCCGACCGGCGGCGGACGTACCGCAGGCCCTCGGCCAACTGTCCCTTCTCACGCGGCACGGCCGCGACGCGGAACAGCTTGTCCGGGTTCATCAGGACCAGCCCGATGATCACCGCGACCGTGCTGAGCGCGTTCGCGATGAACAGCCAGCCGGTGCCGATCCAGGTGATGGCGAACCCGGCGATCGCCGGCCCGACGATCCGCGCCATGTTGAAGATCGAGGAGTTCAGCGCGACGGCGTTGGTGACCTGGTCGCGCCCCACCATCTCGGCCACGAACGACTGCCGCGTCGGCACTTCCAGCGCCGCCGTCATGCCGAGCGTGAAGCACAGGACGTAGACGTGCCACAGCGCGGCGATCCCGCTCAGGTCGAGCACACCGAGGATGACCGCCTGCGAACACGCCGCGACCTGGATCCAGGTGAGCAGCCGCCGCTTGTCGACGCGGTCGGCGAGGACGCCGGCCCACAGCGAGAGGAACAGCGTCGGCGTGAACTGCAGCGCCACCGCGATGCCGAGGGCGATCGGGTTGTTGCCACTGAGGGTGAACACCAGCCAGTCCTGGGCGATGCGCTGCATCCAGGTGCCGATGTTCGAGATGACCTGGCCGGTGAAGAACAGCCGGTAGTTGCGGACCCGCAGGGACGCGAACATGCTGCCGCGCTTGGCCGGGGACGGTGGCGAAGCGGACGGCGGTGGGGCCGCGTCCCGGGTAGCAGTGATCTCGATCGAACGCTTGGTTTCGCTACCCGTGGCCGTCACCGTGGTTAGTTCCCCGCCATCCTGTCGATGATTTCGGCGGCTTTGGAGAGCACTTCACGCTCTTCGTCGCCGAGTTCCGCCAATTGCCGGTCCAGCCACGCCTCCCGGACGGAGATCGCCTTGCGAACGTAAGCGAGCCCGCTCTCGGACAACTCGACGATGGCTTGCCTGCCATCGGTCGGGTGCGGGCGCCGGTCGACGAACCCCAGTTCCTCGAGCGCGGCGATCACCCTCGTCATCGAAGGTGGCTGGACGCCTTCCTTCGCGGCGAGCTGACCGGGGGTCAGCGCACCGCACTTGTGCAGCGTGGACAGCGCGGCGACCTGCGTAAGCGTGAGGTCGTCCCCGACGCGCTGTGCCCGGAGCCGGCGGTTGAGCCGGACCACCGCGAGACGCAGACGGCTCGCCAAGGAGCGTTCGTGCGTGTCGCCGGACATATAGTTAGCATACCTTACGAAACTTCGCCGCACGGGTGATCTCCGTCAATCCGCAACCTGGAACAGGCCCGCGCGTCCTCCCTCCAGGACAGAACCTGGGGGTCGGATGAACAAGAAGCTGGTGGGCTCGGCCGTGGTCGGCGCGGCGATCCTCGCCATCGTGGCGGCGCAGTTCCTGGGCGGCACCGATGCCGCCCCGGCGGCCGCACCACCGCCGTCGACAGCCACGCCGACGGCCACCACGCTGCCGTACCAGGAGACCAAGGAGATCTACGACTTCCCGGCCGAGCCCGGCAGCGAAACCGGCGGGTTCGATGTCGAGATCCCGGTCCCCACGGGCTGGGCCGTCGAGCACGACAAGGACCACGCCACCTATCACCAGGGCGACCTGGTGCTGGAGACCGATCGCGCGCCGCTGCGGCAGGAAGATCCCCTCAGCGGCCTCGCGGCCCTCGAGAAATCGGTCCGCCTCCCCGGCTACCAGCTGAGCGCGATGACCAACCACCCGCCCGTCGCCGACTACGACGCCGCCAAGTGGGAGTACCGGTACCAGGGCCAGGGCGGCGTCACCAGGCAGGTCCGCGAAATCGGCCTCGGCGTCGGGGAGGTTCTGATCACCATCCGCTACGACGCCCCGGTTCCCGCATTCACCGATCACGTCAAGGTTCTCGACGACGCCCTGAAGGTCACCGGCGCGGGCTGATCACCGGAACGCCGCCTGCAGCGGCCCGACGGCGAAGTACGCCACGAAGGCCAGTGCGATCACCCACATGAGCGGGTGCACCTGGCGGGCCTTGCCGGTGGCCGCGCGGATCACGACGTAGCTGACGAAGCCGGCGCCGATGCCGTTCGCGATCGAGTACGTGAACGGCATGACGACGATGGTCAGGAACGCCGGCAGCGCGATCGAGTAGTCGGTGAAGTCGATGTCGCGCACCTGCGCCATCAGCATCGCGCCCACCACGACCAGGGCCGGCGCGGCCGCCTCGACCGGCACCACCTGGTAGAGCGGGGTCAGGAACATCGCGGCGATGAACAGCACGCCGGTGACGACGTTGGCCAGGCCGGTCCGCGCCCCCTCGGCGATGCCCGCCGCCGACTCGACGAACACCGTGTTCGAGCTGGCCGAACCGAACCCGCCGGCCGCGCCCGCGAGGCCCTCGACGAACAGGGCCTTGCCGACGTTGGGCAGCTGACCGTCCGCGGGCAGCAGCTCGGCCTCCTTCGCGAGGCCGGTCATGGTGCCCATGGCGTCGAAGAAGTCGGCCAGCACCAGGGTGAACACCAGCAGGCAGACGGTGATGATCGGCAGCCGCGTCCAGGCGCCGAAGGAGACGTCGCCGACGAGCGAGAGGTTCGGCAGGCCGAGCACCTGGTCCGGCAGCGCCGGGTAACCGAGGTTCCAGCCCTTCGGGTTGGTGCCCTGCGACGGCCCGGCCTTGACGATCGCCTCGACGACGATGGCCAGCACGGTCGACGCGAGAACGCCGATCAGGATCGCGCCCTTGACCTTCCGGACGACCAGGATGCCGGTGACGAGCAGGCCGACGACGAACACCGCGGTCGGCCACGAGGCGATCGAGCCGTTGATGCCCAAGCCCACCGGCACGGTGGTGTGCGCGGCGTCCGGCAGCCGGCGCACGAACCCGGCGTCGACCAGGCCGATCAGGCAGATGAAGACGCCGATGCCGACGGCGATCGCGGACTTCAGCGCGGCCGGCACGGCCCGGAACACCGCGGTGCGGAACCCGGTGAGCACGAGCAGCACGATGATCACGCCCTCGATGACCACCAGGCCCATCGCCTCGGGCCAGGTCATCTGCGGGGCGATGGTGACCGCGACCAGGCTGTTGATCCCGAGGCCGGTCGCGATGGCGAACGGGTAGTTCGCGACCAGGCCCATCAGGATGGTCATCACCCCGGCGACGAGCGCGGTCACCGCGGCGACCTGCGGCACCGGGAGGATGCCGCCGAGGAGGTCCTTGTGCGCACCGGCGTCGTCGGCCGAGAAGCTGCCGATGATCAGCGGGTTCAGCACCACGATGTAGGCCATCGTGACGAAGGTGACCAGACCGCCGCGCAGCTCGCGCGGCACGGTCGAACCGCGCTCGGTGATCTTGAAGAACCGGTCCAGTGTGGACGTCCCGGTACGGGTCGTCTCCTGCTCCGCCATTCGCCTGCCCATTCTCTCGCTGCTGCGGAGTACCCTTCACCCCGTGAGTGACCCGATCAAGCCACCGGAGGTTACGGGCTCGTTGCGGCACACGCCGGAACTGCCCAAGAAGCTGACCGACCTGACGCCGGTGGTGATCGTAGGCACCTCGATCTGGACTGTCGCGCTGGTGGTGCTCTTCTTCACGACTTCGGGGCTGTGGGTGCAGACGGCGATGGCCGGTTTCGCGCTCGGTTTCGTCGGCCTGGCGATCATCGGCTGGCAGCGCGCCGCCGCCCGGCGCGGGTCGAAGTCGGCCCAGCGGCTCTGAGGCTGACGGCCTGGCCGCTTGCCGGTTACGGCCTTACGCGAGCAGCGTCCGCGGCGAGGGGTCGTCCAGCAGCGCGGTGATCAGGTGCCGGTCGGGCCAGCGCCCCGCCGCCCAGGCGAACGCGCGGGCCAGGCCTTCCGACGTGTCGGCCGCGTGCAGCCGGTCATCGGACCACCACGGGACGTCGTGCTCGGCGCCCTCGATGCGCACGGTCAGCGGGTCGTGCACCAGGACACCGCCGTCCGGCAACCGGATGCCGAGCTGGTCCGCGACGAGCTTCAGCGCGGGGAGCTCGCCCCAGGGGGCGTACTCGCCTTCGCTGGTCACCTCGGCGGGCGCGCCGCTCGCGAGCGGCAGGTCGAGCAGGTCCGCGAGCCGCTCGGGCTCTTCGGGGGCGACCACGTACCGGTCGGGCTCGAGCGCCCCGGCGACCCACGGCACGTCCAGGACCAGCGCGTCGTCCACAACGGACCCGTCGGCGGCCCGGACGGCCCGCGGCGGCCGCGGCTCCAGTCCGGACTCGGCCACGGCGTCGTAGGCGCGCGTGGTCAGCCCGGGTGAGACAGCGCGTTCCTCGTCGGCGAGCCGGCCGAGAAGGTCAGCGGCCTCATCCACAGTGGACAAGCCGAGGTCGGCGCGCACCCCGGCGGCCTTGAGGATCGGCAGGCTCAGTCCGAGGTCGGGGACCTCGTCGTAGAGCCCGGCGAGATCGGCCTCCGGCAGGCGCCACTCGTTCGGCGCGGCCTCGCCGAGCACGGCGTACTGCGCGATCCACCAGGCGGCGTGTCCCCGGGGCGTGCGCAGGGCGTGCCACGTCTCGGGTCGCGCGGCGAGCAGGCGCAGGGCGGCGGGCCAGGCGTCGTCGGCGACGAGGTCGAGGTCCCGGATCGCGACGAGCGTCGACGGCGGCTCCGGCAGCGAGTCCCACCAGGTTTCCTCGTCGGGCAGGTCGTGGTCGGGCTCGTGCGGCTCGTCGTCGACGACCAGCGTGAAGGAGTCGAGCACCCCGGCGGCCATGAGCGTGCCGACCGGCCAGTCTTCGGCGAAGTCCTCGTCGAGGACGTCCAGCGCGCCGTCTTCCTCGAAGACCTCTTCGTCGAAGATGTCCAGCAGCGGCGACACCGGAAGGACGAGTTCGTCGGCGCGGCGCCAGGTGCCGGTGCCGGGCAGGGCGAGCGCACCCACCCAGCTCGGCGCGTCGTCCCCGCAGTCGGCGATCAGCCGCAGGACCGCGCCGGCGAGGGTCGTTCCGTCCAAACCGGACCGGACGTCTTCGGCACTGCGTTCGACGGCGTCACGCAGCTGGTCGGCGTTGAGCAGCTCGCGGGCGTCGGCGTGCTTGGCGCCCAATCGTTCCAGCAGCGGGTGCGACGCGCCGGGGTGCACCAGCCGCAGCCCCGGAATGTCCACATCGGACAGAAGGTCGAGCAGTTCGGCCGAGCCCTCCACCAGCAGGCAGCCACGGGCCCCCGGCAGCGTCCGGCCGTCCGACAGGGGAACCGGCAGACCGTCCAGCCGTTCCGCGGCGAGCGCGTGCGACTCGACGGCGATGGCCAGGGCCACGTAGACGTCTCGCCACCAGCTCGGATCGCGGGTGACGCCGGTGAGCGTTTCCAGCACCTCTTCGATGCCGATCACCTGCACCGCAACAGCTTTCAGCGCTTGCGCGGGCGCACCGCCCCCGAGCAGGCCGGGCACGAGGTCGGCGAGCAGCGCAGGCAGACCGGGCACGTCGACGTCCAGCACCCGGGCCTGGCGACCGGAGACGTCGACACCGTCCTGAGTGGACAGCCACGGTTCCGCACTGAGAGCGCCGAGCACTTCGTCGCGGAGCTTGGCGTCCACAGTAGACTTGGGGAATCCCGGCGTCGGCACGAGCGCGAACCGGTGTTCGGGCGGCAGCAGCCGAACCAGCCCAACGTACTCCTTCGCGGCCAGCTCAAGCACTTTCGCCAGCTCAGGCCCCGGCAACGCACGACGGCGCGAGGGTTCGACCGGCACCGACGCCAGCAGCCGGGCAGGCAACGACAACCCGTCATCGGTCGGGGTCGGGGCGTGCAGAACGTCTTCTTCGAGCGGCCGAGGCGCCCCCTCGGCGCCGACCGGAACCGCCCACACGACGTCGCCGCGGTGAGTCAGCCAGCGCGTACTCTTTTCCGGACCCCGGATCTCGACGACGTCCCCGTCGGCTTCCCGAGTCCAAACGCGACCGTCGACGTCCACTTCGGCCAGCCAGGGCAGCGCGAGGAGCAGATCGGCGACGTCCCGGGCGAGTTCGCCGAGAAGGACGCGCCCGTCGACTTCGTCCCGCAGCGGCAGCCGGACTTCGGTGTCGAAGCCGGGCGGCACGTCGGCGGGAACGGGCCACGGGAGCCGCAGGACGGGCACGTCCCCGTCGACCCCAGCGGCTTGCCTGGTGCGCTCGACGGAGAAGGCCACCCCACCGGTACTGGAGACGACGCGGGGTTCATCGGAGACGGTCCGCACGGCGGCGAACCCGACACCGAAGCGCCCGACGGTTCCCCCGGTCTTGCCGGAAGCCCGCAGCGAGGCGAGCGAGGCAACCCCCCGCGCGTCGAGCGGCGCGCCGGTGTTGGCGAACCTGAGTTCGGAGTCCACAAGGGACACCCGCACCCGCCCGGGCTTCCCCCCGGCCATGGCGGCATCGGCGGCATTCTGCGCAAGCTCGACGAAGAGCCGATCCCGATAGGCCCCAACGCGCAGATCACGTTCGACGTTGGTGTCCTCGATGAGCCGGGTGGGCGAGTCCTGCCAGGCGCGCAGGGTCGCTTCCCGGAGCCGCGCGGTCCCGAAGGGATCCCCGGGCTCAGGAGTGGCGCCGGTCACCGTTCGGGAGCGTTGTCGACCTGAGCCTGCGCTTCGTCGGCTTGAGGAGCCGAGTCACCATCGGGCACGTCGGTGTGGCCGGCCTCCTGGGTTTCAGCGGACTCGGCGGCGGTCACCACATCCCCGGTGAGGGCAGCCTCGGGCACCTCGGCCGCTTGCGGCTGCTCGGCCTCGGCGGGCTCTGCCACCTCGGCGGCCGGAGCGCGCTCGGCTTCCGCGGACCCGGACACCTCGGCCGCCTGCGGCTCGGCACGCTCGGCCTCGGCAGAGTCGAGCACCTCGGCTACCGGCGACTCGGCCGCCTCCGCCGGAAGCGGGTCCACCTCCGCCGCGTCCGACTCCGCAGCCGCCGGAATTTCGGCCATCTCGGGTTCGCTCGGCTCCGGGGGTGTCGGCAGTTCGGTCGCGTCGGTCACCTCGGCCTGCGTCGGCTCCGCTTCCGCGGGTTCCGGCACCTCCGACACAGCCGGCTCGGCCGCCGCCGAAACCTCGGCAACCTCCTCGGCGCCTGCCGGAGCGTCCGGTTCGGCAGCCTCCGCCGCTTCACCCGGCTCGGTCACCACCGAAGCCGCCACTTCGCCCGGCTCAGTGGCCTCGGCCACCTCCACCACCGGTTCGGTGACCGTTTCAGCCGACTCGGCCTCCGAAACCACCGGCGCAGCAACCGCTCCAGCCTGCTCGCCCGGCACAAACTCAGCCTGCGGAGAATCGGCCGCCACAGCCCCGGCCTGCGCTGACTCGCCCTGCACGGATTCGACCTCCACCGACTCCAGCGCCACCGACTCCGGTTCCGCCGCAACCTCCGGCTCAACTTCCGCCGGCGCCACGTCGGACTCCGCGATGCCCGTCTCGGACTCGGCCGCCGCGGTCTCCACGACGTCCAGCTCCGGTGAATAGTCCAGGAGCGAGTCGTCGTACACCAGCTCGGCCACCGGGACCGAGGACGTCACCTCGACCTCGACCTCCGAGTGCGCGCCGCAGCCGTACTCCACCGCCACCACGTGGCCGTCCGCCGGGGCGATGTCGTTGCCGCACACTCCGAACACTCCGCGCAGCGAACCCGCCAGCGGCACGAAGAACCCGCACGTCCCGCACACGTCAGGGGCGCTGCGGGCCATGTCCGAGCGGGGGCCGAACTCGCCTCCGTGCCAGCGCTCCGCCGCCTCGGCGCGGCCGATGCGGGACAGCACGTGCACCCGGCCCAAGCCGGCCTCGCGGGCGACCTCCTCCACCGCCGGGTCGTCCGACTGGAGGTACGCCGGCGCCAGGCGCGGGTCGTTCTCGTCCGTCGGGAAGATGTCGCCCACTCCGAGGTCGCCCGCCCGGACGCGGCGCTCCCACGGCACCCAGGCCGGCGCGACCAGGGCCGCGGGACCCGGCACCAACACGACCTCACTGACCGTCACCGGCTCGTCGTCGCCCGCCAGCGCCACCGTCACCGACCAGCGCCAACCGCCGTAACCCGGTACCTGGGCCTCGAACAGGTGACTCGCCGTGACCGCGTCTTCGCGGGTGACCCCCACGTGCGCGCCGAGCTGCTCCTCGGGTTCGTCCTCCAGCACCGCAGCTCGCGCGAACTCCACCGCATCGGCGAGTTTGCGCTGCACGGAACCGTCGTCCAGGGTCAGCAGCAGAGTCATGCGGCCAATTGTGCCGCACGCATCCGCGGCGCCCGTGCCAGGCTGTTCAACGTGCGCACCCCGATCGTCACCGCCCTGCTGCTGGCCGCCTCCCTCGGCGGCTGCGCGGGTGCTCCCGAGCAGGAACCCGGCCCGGAACGGCTCACCGTCCAGGTGCTCTCGACCCTGCCGCACGATCCCGCGGCGTTCACCGAAGGCCTCGAGTTCTCCGGTGACACGCTGTACGAGAGCACCGGACTCGCCGGGCGGTCGACGCTCACCGCCGGCCCGCCGGGCGGCGGCCCCCGCACCACGATCGCGCTGCCGTCGCCGCTGTTCGGCGAGGGTGTCACCGTCCTCGGGCCGACGCTGTGGCAGCTCACCTGGCAGGACGGGTTCGCCATCGAACGCGACGCCGCCACCCTCGCCGAGCTGCGGCGCGTGCCGTTCCAGGGTGAAGGCTGGGGCCTGTGCCACCAGGACGACGGCCGGCTGGTGATGAGCAACGGCTCCGCGCGGCTCACCTTCCGGGATCCGAAGACCTTCGCCGTCACCGGGGGCGTCGACGTGGGCCGCGATCAGCTCAACGAGCTCGAGTGCGTCGGCGGCGACGTGTACGCAAACGTTTGGCACACCGACACCGTCCTGCGGATCGAGGCCGCCACCGGCCGCGTGACCGGAACCATCGATGCAGGTCAGCTGCGCGCGAAAGTGAACGCTACGAGCGCCGAAGACGTGCTCAACGGTATCGCCGCCGTCCCAGGAACCGGCGATTTCCTCCTCGCCGGGAAGCAGTGGCCGGTCACGTTCCGGGTGAGGTTCGTCCCGGCACCGGCGTGAAAGCACGGATGAGCAGGCGGAACCGGCCCCCGGTAAGGCAGGATTGACACGTGGCACTCTTCGGCTCTCGCTCCGGCTCGGACGGCACCCAGCCGGGTCAGCCGCACGGCCGGAAGTCCAAACGGCGCTGGACGCCGGAGCCGGGCGCCGCGCAGGCCAGGGACTGGCGGGACGCGGCCGCGCCGCGCGCCGCCCACGGAAGCCCGCCACCGCCCACCCGCGTCGCCCACCAGAGCCCGCCGCCGCCCACCCGCGTCGAACGTCCCGCCCCGCCGCCACGCGCTGGCCGTCCCGACGCCGGGCCGTGGGTGCCGAACGCGAACGAGGCCCCCACCGCCGCCGCGCCGACGGGCCACCGGACGCCGCCCCCGCGCGGGGCCCGGCCGTATGACCCGAACCGCACGGAACCGGTCCGCCGGGAGCCACCCAGCGGCTTCTACCAGGGCGAACGTCATCCCGGCAGCGGAGAGTACGAGCACTACGACACCGGCGGTTACGCGGGCGAGCCGCGGCCGCCCGAGCCGGAACCCCAGCAGCCACCGACTCCGGGCAGCACGCCGAAGCTGCCGAAGAAGATCACCGTCACGCGGGTCGCGGCGATGCGCAGCCGTCAGCTGACCGGCCAGGCCGTCGGCGCCTTCCAGCGCGCCACGAAGGCCGATGGCGCCGAAAAGTCCGGTCTCACCTCGCTGACCTACGCCGTGATGCTGAACTACGCGAGCGACGCGGCGATGGCGATCGCGCTGGCCAACACCCTCTTCTTCGCCGCGACCAGCGGCGAGAGCAAGGGCAAGGTGGCGCTCTACCTGCTCATCACGATCGCGCCGTTCGCGCTGGTCGCGCCGGTGATCGGCCCGGCGCTCGACAAGGTGCAGCGGGGCAGGCGGCTGGCGATGTGCGCGTCGTCGATCGGCCAGGGGCTGATGGCCGTCGTGATGGCGCTGCACTTCGACGACTGGCTGCTCTACCCGGCCGCGCTCGGGATGATGGTGCTGTCGAAGTCGTTCACCGTGCTCAAGGCCGCGGTCACCCCGCGGGTGCTGCCGTCGGAGATCACGCTCTCCAAGACGAACGCCCGGCTGACCACGTTCGGCCTGGTCGCCGCGGGCGTGTTCGGTGCGCTGGCCAGCGGGATCAACGCCATCTCCGGATCGGCGGGCGCGCTGTGGTTCACGGCTCTGATCTGCGTCGCCGCGGCGGTGCAGTCGATGCGGATCCCGGCCTGGGTGGAGGCGACCGAGGGCGAGGTGCCGACCTCCCTTTGGGCTCACCCGACGGAGAAGAAACGCCGTCAGCCGATGGGGCGCCACATCGTCGTCGCGTTGTGGGGCAACGGCTCGGTGCGCGTGCTGACCGGCTTCCTCATGATGTTCGCCGCGTTCGCGGTCAAGGCGCAGACCGAGGGCAGCGGGCAGACGCCGTTCACGCAGCTGCTGCTGCTCGGCGTGATCGGCGCCGCGGCGGGCGCCGGCGGGTTCCTCGGCAACGCGCTGGGCTCGCGCCTGCACTTCGGCAGCCCGGACCAGGTGATCGTCTGGTGCGTGGCGGGCTCCGTGCTGGCCGCGCTGGTCGCGACGCTGCTGCCCGGCCTCGCCACGGCCGCGATCGTCGGATTGGTCGGTGCCACCGCCAGCGCGCTGGCGAAGATCAGCCTCGACGCCGTGATCCAGGAGGACCTGCCCGAGGAGTCGCGCGCGTCGGCGTTCGGCCGTTCCGAAACCGTGCTGCAGCTGGCGTGGTGCTTCGGCGGGGCGGTCGGCCTGCTGCTACCGCCGACGTACTGGATCGGCTTCCTGGTGATCACGGTCGTGCTGGCGGTCGGCCTCACGCAGACGTACCTGGTGCGCCGCGGCGGTTCGCTGGTGCCGGGCCTCGGCGGCGACCGGCCGCTGCGCCCCGAGCCGACCGGCAGCTTCCCGGCCCAGGGCCTGCCCGGCGACCCGAGGGCCCGCCGGTAGGCTCCCGCGCATGCGACGTTCCCGGGTGGTGGCCCTGCTTGCGGCCGGTGGATTCGCGGTGGCCGGCTGCTCGGCGCCCGGCCCGGCCGAGGTCACCTTCTACGCCGACGGCCACACGATCAACACCGCGCCGGTGCTGTCGTGTGACTACTCCCGGCAGCTCGCGCAGCCGTGCAGCGCCAAGGGCGACACCCAGACGCTGAAGGTCCGCCCGGGCAAGCCGGTGCAGATCTCGGTACCCGGCGAGGTCGCGGACGCGCCGTGGCAGATCGTCTACGAGTACGTCACCCCGCGGGGCGAGTACAAGCAGAGCGACCCGATCCCGTTCACGTCGCTGGACCGCTACGCCTACACCGTGACCCCACCGACGCCCGCCGACCGCATCTCGGCGGTCGACGTGCAGAAGTACACCGCCGTGCTCAACTCGAGCACCGGCGAGTCGGGCCTGCTGCCCAGCGACGTGTGGGGTCTCCGGCTGGAGGCTTAGGGATCGAGGTCCCGGGCGACGGCGCGCATGATCTCGCCGATCTGCTTGGTGTTCTTGCGATCCGGGTAGCGGTTGCGCCGCAGGTCCGGCTGCACCTTCAGCTCGAGCAGCTTGATCATGTCCTCGATCAGGCCGTGCAGCTCCTCGGCCGGGCGGCGACGCGCCTCGACGACGGACGGCGGCGGGTCGAGCAACCGGACGGAGAGCGCCTGGGGCCCGCGGCGACCGTCGGCGACGCCGAACTCGAGCCGTTGCCCGGCCTTGAGCCCCTCGACGCCCTGCGGCAGCGCGGCCTTGCGAATGTAGACGTCGGCGCCACCGTCCTGCGTGACGAACCCGAACCCCTTCTCCGCGTCGTACCACTTGACCTTGCCGGTCGGCACTTCCCTCACCAGTCCTTCTGCTGTCCGCTCACGACGAACGCGCCCGGGGCGTACCCAGGGCGCGCTCCTGAAAGGGTATCTCGCCACACGCCCTGGGGAGAAGTCGATACCGGCGGATACCCTCTGCGTCATGAAGACCACGTCGAAGGAGGCCGCGGTGGCTACCCCCGGCAAACCGTTCCTGATGCGCGTCGGCATCGGGTTGTTCGGCCTCGGCATGCTCGCCGTGCTGGCGGTGTTCATCATGTTCGCCGCCGGTCTGGAGAACCTGCCGGTCTGGTTGTCCCTCGCCGCCGGTGTCATCACGCCACTGGGGCTGCTGCTGGGCTTGATCGCCCTGGTCCTGGAAGCGCGCGCCAAGAACTAGGCGACGGCTGCGAACGTCTTCTCGAACCAGTCCGGGAACTCGGTCAGCGATTCGAACACCACCTCCGCCCCTTCGCTCAGCAGGAGCGTGCGGTCGCACGGCCCGGTGGTGACGCCGACCGGGATCGCCCCGGCGGCGAGCGCACCCCGGATGTCACCGGCGTGATCTCCGACATACACGCGGGCATCGTGCGCCAGCAGCGCTTCGGCTTTCTGCGTCGACCACAGCTCGCCGATGACTTCGTCGACGTCGAGCCCGAGCGCGTCCACGTGCAGCTGGGCGTTGGGCCCGTACTTCCCCGTGACGACCAGCGTGCGCCCGCCGGCGGCCCGCACCGCGCGAAGGGACTCGACCGCGCCCGGCAGCGCGACCGCACTCGGCACGACCACCTCGGGGTACATCGCGCGGAACCGGTCGACGAGCCCGGGGATGCGTTCCTCGGGCGCTTCGAAGCCGCGCAGGATGTCGTCGAGCGGCGGCCCGAGGTTGGCCGCGAACGCGGCGCCGTCCAGCGGCAAACCGGATTCGACGCCGAGCGCGTTCATCGCCGCGGCCATGCCCGGCCGCGCGTCGATCAGTGTCATGTCGAGGTCGAAGCCCACAGTGATGCCCACGCCGACCACCGTAACCGCCGCCACCGACAAATTTACGTGCCTGCTGATCGTGTACAGCACCTTGACAGCAGAGGGATCTGTGTCAAGGTGAAAGTGTGACCAGCTTCACCGAGCGGACGAAGGCTTCTCTGCGCGAAGCGCTGCTCGACGCCGCCGCCGACCTGCTGCCCGACCGGGGTCACGCGGGCCTGCGGATGGCCGACGTCGCCGCGAAGGCCGGCGTGAGCAGGCAGACGGTCTACAACGAGTTCGGGAACAAGGCGGCGCTGACCCAGGCGGTGGCGCTGCGCACCGCGTCGGAGTTCCTCGACGGGATCCGGCAGCGGTTCGAAACGGCGGACGGGCTGCTGGCGGGCATCCACCACGCCGTCGTCTACACGATCGAGCACGCGCGGGAGAACCGCCTGGTCGCGGCGGCGCTCGGCACCGAAGCCGGCGAAGATCTGCTGCCGCTGCTCACGACCAGGGGCGAGCCGATCCTGAGCGCGGCCGCGGGCCTCGCCGCCGAGCAGTACCGGGAGTTCGAACCCGGGCTGTCCGCCGAAGCCGCGGCCCTGCTCGCGGAGACCGTCGTGCGCCTTTCCCTGTCGCACCTGGTGCTTTCCACGCATTCGGCGGCCGAAGCGGCCGATTCCGTCACCGCAGTGCTGGCACCCGCCATCCGCCAATTCGTCCACTGAATCGTCTATCGGAGTGAAACGATGACCGACCCGCTCCCCGAACTGCGCACCGGTTTCTCCTCGCTGCGCAAGGGCGGCCTGAACTGGGACTCGTTCCCGTTGCGGCTGTTCGTCAAGGGCAACAAGAAGTTCTGGAACCCGGCCGACATCGACTTCAGCCGTGAACGCGAAGGCTGGGACACGCTCGACCCGGAGCAGCAGCGCTCGACGACGTACCTCGTCGCGCAGTTCATCGCCGGCGAAGAGGCCGTCACCGAGGACATCCAGCCGTTCATGCGGGCGATGTCGGCGACCGGCCGGTTCGGCGACGAGATGTACCTGACGCAGTTCTGCTTCGAGGAAGCCAAGCACACGGAAGTGTTCCGGCGCTGGATGGACTCGGTCGGGCTGACGCAGGACCTCCACCCGTTCGTCGCCGAAAACCCGCACTACCGCAAGCTGTTCTACGAGGAACTGCCACAGTCGCTGCGGGCACTGGAGGACGATCCCAGCCCGCTCAACCAGATCCGCGCGAGCGTCACGTACAACCACGTCATCGAGGGCAGCCTCGCGCTCACCGGCTACTACTCGTGGCAGCTGATCTGCACCCAGCACGACATCCTGCCGGGCATGCAGGAGCTGATCCGCCGCATCGGCGACGACGAGCGCCGCCACATGGCCTGGGGCACGTTCACGTGCCGCCGGCACGTCGCCGCGGACGATTCGCTGTGGGACGCGGTGCAGCAGCGGATGGGCGAGCTGCTGCCGCACGCGCTCAACATGATCCAGTGGGTGCAGGACCAGTTCGAGGAACTGCCGTTCGACAACGACCCGCAGGAGATCATCCAGTACGCGGCAGACCGCGCCCAGCGCCGCCTGGGCGCGATCGAGTCGGCGCGCGGGATGCCGCCGGAGCAGATCGACGTCGACTACTCGCCGGAGCAGCTCGAGGAGACGTTCGGCGAGGAGGACGCGAAAGCGATCGCGGAGGCCGCCGCGGCGGTGTCCTGAGCCGCGTGGGAGGCACCTTCACGAAGGGGCCTCCCACGGGCGTTCAGCCGCTCACCACTCCCAGCCGAGGATGATCATCAGTGGCCTCCCTTCGCGGATCGCGAAGGGGCAACGTCCGAACGTCCCGGGTGGTTTAGGCGTGCTTCGTGGCGGCGGCCTGCTCCAGGCCCAGCAGGCTGATCGACTTCTCGCGCATCTCGACCTTCCGGACCTTGCCGGTCACCGTCATCGGGAACTCGTCGACGACGTGGACGTACCGCGGGATCTTGTAGTGCGCCAGCTTTCCGGAGCAGAACTCGCGCACCATCTGCGCCGTCAGCGGTTCCGCGCCCTCGCGCAGCCGGACCCAGGCCATCAGCTCTTCGCCGTACTTCTCGTCCGGGACGCCGATGACCTGCGCGTCGAGGATGTCGGGGTGGGTGTAGAGGAACTCCTCGATCTCGCGCGGGTACAGGTTTTCGCCGCCGCGGATGACCATGTCCTTGATGCGGCCGGTGATGTTGACGTACCCGTCGCCGTCCATGACCGCCAGGTCGCCGGTGTGCATCCAGCGGGCCGCGTCGATCGCCTCGGCCGTCTTGTCGGGCTGTTCCCAGTACCCGAGCATCACCGAGTACCCGCGCGTGCACAGCTCGCCCGGCTCGCCGCGCGGGACCGTGAGGCCGGTTTCGGGGTCGACGACCTTGACCTCGAGGTGCGGCCCGACCCGCCCGACCGTCGACACGCGGCGCTCGATCGAGTCGTCGGACCGGGTCTGCGTCGACACCGGCGACGTCTCGGTCATGCCGTAGCAGATCGACACCTCGCTCATGCCCATCCGGTCGATGACCTGCTTCATCACCTCGACCGGGCACGGCGAGCCCGCCATGATGCCGGTGCGCAGCGACGACAGGTCGAAGCTCCCGAAGTCCGGGTGGTTGAGTTCGGCGATGAACATCGTCGGAACGCCGTACAGCGAGGTGCACTGCTCGGCGGCCACGGCTTCCAGGGTGGCTTTCGGATCGAACGCCGGCGCCGGGATCACCATGCAGGCGCCGTGGCTCGTGCACGCCAGGTTGCCCATCACCATGCCGAAGCAGTGGTAGAAGGGCACGGGGATGCAGACTTTGTCGGTTTCGGTGTAGTTGCAGAGTTCGCCGACGAAGTAGCCGTTGTTGAGGATGTTGTGGTGGCTGAGGGTGGCGCCCTTGGGGAAGCCCGTGGTGCCCGAGGTGTACTGGATGTTGATCGGGTCGTCGGCCGACAGCCCGGCCTGCAGGTGCGCCAGGAGTGCCGGATCACCACCGCGTCCGGCGTCCAGCAGCGCCTGCCAGCCGTCGCCGCCCAGGATCACCACGTGCTCCAGCCGCGCGCACTTGCCGCGCACCTCTTCGGCCATCGCGGGGTAGTCGGAGGTCTTGAACGCGTCCGACGCGACCAGCAGCCGGATCCCGGCCTGGTTGAGCACGTACTCCAGTTCGTGCGCCCGGTAGGCGGGGTTGATGTTGACCAGGATGGCGCCGATCTTCGCCGTGGCGTACTGCAGGAACGTCCACTCCGCCCGGTTCGGCGACCAGATCCCCACCCGGTCGCCCTTGCCGATGCCCCGCGCCACCAGCCCGAGCGCCAGGGCGTTCACTTCGGCGGCCAGCTCGCGGTAGGTCCACCGCCGCCCGGCGGTCCGGTCCACGAGGGCGTCCCGCTCCCCGAACGCGGCCACCGTCCGATCGAAGTTGTCCCCGATGGTGTCCCCGAGCAGCGGGACGTCCGAGATTCCTGAGGCGTAACTCGGCAGGGCAGGCGCGTCAGGCATGGTGACTCCTCGGACAGCTTCGTCGGGCCTCCCGAGTCTAGGAAGCGAACCCGCTCGTGGCGACCGCGCGGAGCCGTTTCGAGCCGCCTTTCGGCCGGCCGCTCGACGTCCTCGACGGCCGGAGGCGCGGGGTGCCGGTTCCGCTACGCTCGGAGACGTGCCGGAGGAATTCTCGCTGGGCTTGACGGAGGTCGCCGCCGCGATTCGCCGCACCGCCCTCCCGGCACACTGGCACCCGTTCGAGATCCCCAGCCCCGGCCACACGCTGGAAGAGCACGACCGCATCATGGCGGCAGCCTGGGAGTCGCTGCGCGCGCGAGGGCTGGCGGGGCCGGAGAAGCTGGACATCGAGGTGGAGCAGACCCTCCGGGCGTGGACGCAGCCGGAGGTGCTGATCATCGTCCGGGCCGCGGAGGTGGCGGACGGCCGTCAGGTGTTCTACCGAGCGACGATCGGCCACGGCCTTGGGGTCTACTCGGAGCTGGTGCCGGATGCGATCAGCTTCGTCCGGATCCGCCCCGACCACCTGGTCGATTCCCTGATCGGCATCCTCCCCCTCTACGCACCGCTGCCGGTGGCCGCGCTGACCTTGACGCAGGGCCCGAGCCGGAAGCCGGACATCGAAGCCTTGCAGGAGTACGCCCAGTGGACCCCGCACCGGCACGGCACGTTCGAGCTGTCGACGCGCATCGGGCAGGGCAACCTTCGCCCGGTGGGCACGGTGACGTTCGTGGACACCGACGGGGGACGCTATTTGACGTTCACGGAGCCGCTGTCCGGCGGCGAGTCGCGGTTGACGTTCGTCCCCTCGGACGGTGGTCACCTGAGAGGGTGGCTGCACGAGCGCATCGCGGAGACGACCCACCGGTGACCTGCATCCTCGCGCCCGCGCGCGGCCTACCCGTAGTGTTCAGGTCGTGACCCGAGCAGTTCGCCTTCGCGCCACCGTCCTCGCCTTGGCCACGCTGGCGCTCGTACTGAGCGCCTGCGACAGCAAGGTGGGGGGCACTCCTCAAGCTGCGGGCACGCCCAGTTCCAGCCCTACTTCGACCACCGCGACCGGTGGTTCGAGCGACAACCCGTTCGCCGGAATGGATCCGTGCAAGCTGCTCGACCAGGTGCTGGCGGGTCAGGGCTACCCGGCCGCGAAGCGGAGCGACGCGGACGCAGCCCACAACTGTGACACCAAGAAAACCGACTACGGCGTAATCGGTCTCGCCCTCCAGCCTGGACAGACGATCAACGAGATCACCACCGCCCCGGGCAAGGCCGTGACCGGAGACGTCAACGGGCGACCTGCCGTACAGGAGCGCGACGCACTCGGGGGCACGGGCTCCTGTGACGTTTCCATGGAGGCGAAGCCGAAGTCGCGGGCCACGGTCCTGGTCACCCTTCAGACAGCAGGCACCGCGGAGGCATGCGGGGTGGCCAACGACGTCTCGTCCAAGGTCGAACGCCTTCTTCCCGCGAACGGCTGAGACCGTCCCTCAACGGGTTGCCGACCTCACGGACCTGCTGACACGGCGGATAGTCACTACTACAGTTGGGCCGGGTACGCACGGTGTCGAGAGGGGTGGACGATGACGACGGGTGCACACTTCGGCGGCGAGCCACCTGCAGCGGGTGACGCCGGCAGCCACTTCCTGTCAGGCTTGCTGGACGTCCCGGTCGACGAGGAGGGTGCCAAGCGGCTCAACGCCGGCGCCCAGCAGTTCAAGTCACTCGCCGAGAACGGCGGATTCGGGATCAACCAGGCAGGATTCGATGCGTACACCAAGGTGTGCGACCGGTTCATCCACGAATTCGACGAAATCTTCCACGACGTGAAGCTCCTCGCCCGAGCCCCCGGCATGGGTTCGAGTAGCTACGCGAAGGACATAGCCGACTTCAACGCGAAAGTTGCTGCCGACGGCGACCAGTCGCTGATCCCGAACCTCGAGTTGCTGAAACAAGGGTTCATCCAGGTCCGTGAAGCGCTCGAGATCGCCCGCAAGAACTACCGCGAAACCGAAGATGCACACAGCCAGACCTTCGCCAAGCTTCGCGGGAGCGAGTGACCATGGCGCACGAACACGCCGAGCATCGCCAGTACGAGGGCGACTTCTACGCGCAGACGCAGCAGAAGCTGCAGCAGAACGTGCACCGCTTCGGCGCTGAGGACCGAGGCGACGCCCGCGATGGAGTCACCCCGCAGACGCAGAACCAGGCCGCGCAGTACTCCGTCGAGCAGGGCAAATCCCTGCTGCACAACCAGGCCACCCGCGGTGACGCGCCCGCGCCGGGGCAGAACTATGCCTCCAGTACGCACGAAGACCTTTACGGCATGGTGCACGACAACATGCGCCCTCAGGACCTCGACGACCGCGGCCGGGTCGCCAACAAACTCGGGAACTGGCTGGCCGACGTCTCCAACGCGGCGAACGACGCCGTCAACTCGAGCGAAATCGAATGGCAAGGCGCGGGTGCCGCCCAGGCACACAGCTTCTTCCAGAGCACCGCCACCTACACAGGTGACACCGCGAACGCCGCTCAGCTCAGCTCCAACCGCTACTCGCAGCAGGCCGCCGCCGCTGACTATGCGCAGAAGAACATGCCTGAACCCACCGGGTTCAACCAGCAAACCGAGATGAACAAAGCCACCAAGCAGTACCAGTCGGGTGATCTGCTCGGTGCGACGCAGACCATGAACGACGTCGCCGCCAAGCAACAGCAGGCCGATGCCGCCCATCAGCAAGCCGTGCAGGTCCTCCAGAACCTCGACTCCACCTACCACGAGACGGCCAGCACCCAGCCCACTTACACCCCGCCACCCCAGCTCGGGCAGGGCGACTCCACCTCCGCCTCCGGGTTCCACGGCACCAGCAGCACCAGCTTCACCGGCACCCCCACCATCGGCGGCACCGGACCAGGCGGACCCGGCGGACCCGGCGGCCCGGGCACCACCGGCAGCTACCTCCCCGGCGGCACCACCCCTCCGGGAGCCACGCCACCCGGCACCGCGCCGCCGAACTACGTTCCGCCCGGGACCTCCACTGGTACCGGCACCTTCAGCGGCAACACCAACTTCCGCACCGCACCCGCCGCCGGTGGTTTCGGGCGCCTGACGCCCGATGGGCTCGCCATGCCCGGGACCACGACAGGCGGCGGCGCCGGCAGCGGGGACATCACCCGCTCGAAGTCCGGGATCGGGCGGGCCGGGAGCGGGTTCGCCGGGGCGCGGGTGTCCGGGAGCGCCGGCAGCGTGCCCAAAGAGGTGCCCGGTGAAGGCAAAGGCTCCGGGACGGGCAAACCGGGCGAGCGGCTCGAACGTGGGGCCACCGCGGCCGCGGCCGCCAAGGGCAAGGCCGGTGGTGCGGGCGCCGCCGGTGGGGGCGGGGCCGGCAAGAAGAAGGACGACGACAAAGAGCACAAGAACAAGTACGCCGTCGACGAAGATGTCTTCGACCTCAAGCCGGAACGCGGTCCGGACGGCGAGAAGATCGTGCGGCCGACCATCGGGGAGACGTCCTAGGGGACATCCCTGGAATCTCCGCCGTACCAAGATCGACAGCGGAAGCCGCGGCTACATTGGGGTCATGCGCTTCTTCATCGTCGACGCCTTCACCGATCGTGCCTTCGCCGGGAACTCTGCCGGGGTCGTCCTGCTCGACGAACCCGCCGAGGCCGGCTGGATGCAGGCCGTCGCCAGCGAGATGAAGCACGCCGAGACCGCCTTCGTCGTGACGACGGGCAGCGGCCCCAAGTCGCTCAGGTGGTTCACCCCCTCCGTCGAGGTCGCGCTCTGCGGGCACGCCACCCTCGCCGTCACCCACGTCCTCGGTGGCGAACAGACCTACACCACCCAAAGCGGCGAACTGCGCGCCAAGGCCGCGGACGGCTGGATCGAGCTCGACTTCCCCTCCGACCCGCCTCGGCCCACCGACGACGACCTGTCCGAAATCCTCCCCGGTGTCGAGATCGAGTACACCGGGCGCGGCGTCGAGAACCTCTTCGCCGTCCTGCCCGACGCCGAGGCCGTGCGCACCCTCGAACCCGATCTCGCGAAGCTCGGGAACACCTGGACCGGACGGCTGCTGGTCACCGCGAAGGACGACGACTACGTCAGCCGCTTCTTCGCCCCCGGCGTCGGCATCGACGAAGATCCCGTCACCGGCTCGGCGCACTGCATCCTGTCGCCCTACTGGTCCGAACGCCTCGGCACCAAAGAACTGACCGGGGAACAGGCCTCGAAGCGCGGCGGGGTCGTCCGGACCCGCCAGGACGGCGATCGGGTGCACATCGCCGGCCAGGCCGTCACCGTCCTGAGCGGGGAGCTGCACGTCTGATGCGCACCCTGCTGAACATCATCTGGCTCGTCCTGTGCGGCTTCTGGATGGCCGTGGGCTACCTGGTCGCCGGCGTCATCTGCTGCGTCCTGATCGTCACCATCCCCTTCGGGCTGGCGTCGTTCCGGATCGCGCGCTACGCGTTCTGGCCCTTCGGGCGCACGGTCGTCGACCGGCGGGACGCGGGTGTCGCGTCGTGCCTCGGCAACGTCGTCTGGGTCGTCTTCGCCGGGTGGTGGCTGGCGCTCGGGCACGTCGTCACCGGCATCGCGCTGTGCCTCACGATCGTCGGCATCCCGCTCGGCATCGCGAACTTCAAGATGATCCCGGTGTCGCTGGTGCCGCTCGGCAAGGAGATCGTCGAAATCGCCTAGGACTCCGGTTCGTACGGCAGCTCGACGACCAGGCACGGCCCGCCGACGAACAGGCCGCCGTCGACCCCCAGCGCCTTGCCGCCCGCGTACAGGAACGGGCCCTCGATCTGCGTCGGGTGGATCCCCAGCTGGTCCGCGATGACGCTGTGCCCGTGGACGATCCGCGACCCGCCGAGGACATCCATCAGCTTCTGCGCGTTTTCCTCGCCGTCCGGGCCGCGGAAGGCGTACCGCGTCGTCATGCGGCGCCAGACGTCCCACCACGCCTCGATGTCCGAGCCGGTCAGGATCTCGGCCGCGGCCTCGTTGATCTCCTCGATCGACGAGCCCCAGTCGAGGTACTCCAGCGTGTCCGAGTGCAGCAGCAGGTGGTCGGCGGCGACCGCGGCCAGCGGACGCGCGGCCAGCCATTCGATGTGCTCCGGGGTCAGCCGGTCCTGGTCCGACAGCAGGCCGCCGTTGATCTCCCAGCTGCGGGCGAAGCTGCGAGGGCCGAAGTCGGACGGCACCGGCTCATCGCCGAAGTGGTACATCCCCAGTGCCAGGATCTCGTGGTTGCCCAGCAGCGTCTGCACCTGGCCGCCGGCCTCGGCCGCCTGCTCTTCGAGCCGTATGACCAGGTCGATCGCCCCGACGCCGTCCGGGCCCCGGTCCACGAAGTCGCCGAGGAACCACAACTCGTCCTCGCCGCCGGACCAGTTGTCCGCCTCGTCGACGAGGCCTTCGGATCTCAGCGCGTCGGCGAGTTCGTCACGGTGTCCGTGGACGTCGCCGACCACGTACGTCGACTTGCTCATCCGGTGACGATAAGCCCTGCTCCCGCCCGGCCCACGGTCAGCCTTCGCCGAACGGGTCCTGGGTCCGCCCCACCAGGTCGGCGATCGAGTCGATCACCAGGGTGGGCCGGTACGGATAGCGATCAGCCGACTCCCGGGTGGAGATGCCGGTGAGCACCAGGATGGTCTGCAGCCCGGCCTCGATCCCCGAGTGGACGTCGGTGTCCATCCGGTCGCCGATCATCAGCGTCGACTCCGAGTGCGCGCCGAGCCGGCGCAGCGCCGAGCGCATCATCAGCGGGTTCGGCTTGCCGACGTAGTAGGGCGACCGCCCGGTGGCCTTCTCGATCAGCGCCGCGACGGACCCGGTGGCCGGCATCGAGCCCTCCAGGCTGGGGCCGGTCGCGTCGGGGTTCGTCGCGATGAACTTCGCGCCGCCCTCGATCAGCCGGATCGCGCGGGTGATCGCGCTGAAGCTGTACGTGCGGGTCTCGCCCAGCACGACGTAGTCGGGGTCGCGCTCGGTCAGCACGTAACCGACCTCGTGCAGCGCCGTCGTGAGGCCCGCTTCGCCGATGACGTACGCCGAGCCGTTCGGCCGCTGCGACGAGAGGAACTTCGCGGTCGCCAGCGCCGAGGTCCAGATCGACTCCTCGGGGATGTCGAGCCCGGTGCGCTCCAGCCGGGCCCGCAGGTCGCGCGGGGTGTAGATCGAGTTGTTCGTCAGCACCAGGAAGTCGATGCCGTTCGCCTTCAGCTCGGCGAGGAACTCGTCGGCCCCCGGGACGAGGTGCTCCTCCTTCACCAGGACGCCGTCCATGTCGGAGAGGTACGTCCACCGGCGTTCGCTCATGGGCGAAACCTATCACGCGCGCGAGACACCTGCGGTGCACGCCGAAAAGGGCTACCATTGAAATTGCCGGTACCGCGAGGGGAGTCGCGCGTCCGGTCACCGAGGGGGTTCGGGGGAATACTTTTCTACGTCGACGGCGTGCGCGCCGCCGCGCAATTCTTCCTGCCCCCGCACCGAAGGGGGAGAATCATGACGGAAATCATCGAGCGCCCGGCGACGACCGGGCCGATCACCGCACCGAACTGGGGACTCACCAAGTTCCTCGACCCGCTGCCCATTCCACCGGTGCTCCGGCCGCATTCGTGGTGGAGCCAGGACATGATCACGATTCCGATGATCGTGAAGCGGCAGCGGCTGCACTCGGAATTGCCCGAAAGTACGCTGTGGACGTACGGAGGGCATTTCCCGGGTCCGACGATCGAAGTGCGCAGCGGCAAGCAACTGCGGATTTCGTGGTCGAACGAAATCGACGGCGAGTTCCCGTTGGCCGCCGTTCAGGGGCCGCTCGCCACCGCGCCGGCGAGCCGCCCCGGCCGCGAACTGGACCAGAAGGGCTACTCGATCATCGAGGGCGTCGCCGACCTGCCGTCCTGGACGGTCGTCCACCTCCACGGCTCGCGGACCAACGCCGGCAACGACGGCTGGGCGCACAACGCGGGCCTCAAGGGGACGTCCCAGCTGGCCGAGTACCAGAACCGGCAGCAGGCGATGCCGCTGTGGTACCACGACCACGCCATGGCGATCACGCGCTTCAACGTCCACACGGGCCTCGCCGGGATGTACCTGATCCGTGACGAGGAGGAAGACGCACTCGGCCTGCCGCACGGCGACCACGAGGTCCCGCTGATCATCACCGACCGGAACCTCGACACCGACCCGGTGACCCACGCGCTCACCGGGCAGCTGCTGTTCAAGGTCCCCGCACTGCCGAACGGCACGCTGCTCCCGTTCACCGGACCGTTCAACCTGGTCAACGGCGTGATCTGGCCGCACGTGGACGTCGACGCGCGGTGGTACCGCTTCCGGCTGCTCAACGCGGCCAACTCGCGGTTCTACACGCTGAACCTGGTCGACGAGAACAACGTCCCGCACAACGAAGCCGTCCGCTTGATCGGCACCGACGGCGGCCTGCTGCCCGCGCCGGCGGAGCTGCCGTCAGCCGGGCTGACCGTCGCCCCGGCCGAACGCTTCGACGTCCTGATCGACTTCAGCCGCTTCCCGGGACAGAAGCTCAAGCTGCGCAACGCCGACCCGCGGCTGGGCGGGGTGGAGCCGGACCTGATGGAGTTCCGGGTCGACAGCCGGGCGAAGCACGACCCGTTCACGCTGCCGGAGAAGATCTCGGCGTCCTACACGCGGCTGGTGCACGGCACGACGCTCCCGGAGGACCACGACCACGTCTGGGTCGCGCTCCTGCTCAACGCCGAGGGCCACCCGGAGCTGTGGGACCTCGAGCAGGTCGAGGCGGATCCGGGCGGACAGGGGATCATCCAGCTCCAGGACCCCAACGGCGGCCTGAAGACGTTCCGGATGATCGGACGGGTCTTCGACGACACCACCGGGATCTTCATCGACCACGACCGGTGGGCGGTGTGGAACATCGTGCACGTGGCCAACGGCGGCCCCGCGCACCCGATCCACATCCACCTGACGGAGTTCCAGGCCCTGTTCCGGAGAGCATTCACCACGACGTTCGACCAGGCCACCGAGCGGACGACCCAGCCGATCGACGGCTTCACCGACGTCCCGCTGGAGAAGTACGAGGAGGGCTGGAAGGACACGATCATCGTGAACCCCGGCCAGTGGGTGAGCGTCGCCGGGCAGTTCGGTGGCGGCACCGGCGAGTTCATGTACCACTGCCACATCCTCGACCACGAGGACGAGGGCATGATGCGGCCCTTCGTGGTGCACCCGCCGGAGGTGGCGAAGTTCCACGTCCACCCGGGCGGCAGCCACCACCACGATGGCTGAGCGGCCTGCCGCGGCCCGGTCGTGAGTGGTAATTCGGGTTAGAACCCTGATTACCACTCACGACCAG
>NZ_JBEZYB010000035.1:0-79841 GCF_040638285.1 Amycolatopsis sp. NPDC026612 | reverse complement strand
ACACGGCACTCGGCTATTGAGCGCGGGCCGGGGCGGGCCCTTGGCCCGCCCCGGCGCTCGGCGGATGGCACGCCGAGGCTCGACCACGTGTCGCCTCCTCTGCGCGAGCTCACCGGCCGCGGCAGCTTCCCCGCCCCGGCCATCACCGGCGAGGCGGGCCGCGAGGCTCGCCGCGGCGGACTATCGCCATTCCGGTGACCACCGCGGTGTCGCCGTCCACGTCCGTGCGGGTGACACGCGCACCCAGTGCGGTCAGGGCGTCCATTGTGGACTTACTCGGGTGCCCGTACGTGTTCCCCGCACCCACGCTGACCAACGCCACCCGCGGAGCCACCGCCGCGAGGAACGAGGGCAGCGAGTAGCGGCTTCCGTGGTGCGGCACCTTCAGCACCTCCGCCTTCAGATCTCCGACATCGGCCAGCAGGTCCGCTTGTGCGGCCAGTTCCACGTCACCCGTCAGCAGAGCCCGGCCCACCGCGGTTTCCGCTCGGAGCACCACCGAGCTGTTGTTGATCGTGGTGCCGTCCTGCTGCCCGGCCGAGCGGCCCGGGACGTACTGCGGGCCCAGGACGTCGAGCGCCAGCCCGGGCCAAGTCAGCCGCTCGCCCGGGTTCAGCTCCACCAACGGCACCGCCTGGCGGGCGGCCTCCGCGGCGACCTGGCGCCACGCCCATTCCGGTGACCGCCCCGGGCCGACGGCGATCGCACCGACCGCACGGCCGTCGAAGACCGAGGCGAGGCCGCCGATGTGGTCGGCGTGCAGGTGGCTCAGCACCACCAGCGGGATCCGGTCGACCGCCAGCCGGTGCAGGCACTCGTCGACCGGCCCCGGCTCGGGTCCGGCGTCCACCACGACCGCCCGTCCCGGCTCGGCGGTGGCCAGTACGACCGCGTCGCCCTGGCCGACGTCGCACTCGACCATCGCCCAGTTCCGTGGCGGCCACGCGGGCGCCAGCACCCGGACCGGCACGAACACGAGCAACACGCCGGCGACGAGCACCGCCAGCAGCACCCGCACGCGCCGGTGCCGGACCGCCACCGCCAGCACGCCGAGAACGGCGGCCGCGAGGAGCCCGCCCGCCCAGCCGCCGGGCCAGGCGACGACCGCACCCGGAGCCCGCGCGCCGTGCCGGGCCACCGTGATCAGCCACCGGGCCTCCGGGTCGGCCAGGTACACCAGGACCTTCCCGGCGCCCGGCCACCACGGGCCGGTGACCGTCGCCAGCACGCCCAGTACCGTCGCCGGAGCCACCACGGGCGCGGCGAGCACGTTCGTCAGCACCGAAACCAGGCTCACCGAGCCCGCCATGCCCGCGAGCACCGGTGCCGTCACCAGGAAGGCCGCCAACGGGATCGCCAGCCCTTCCGCGAATCCCGGTGGAACGCCGCGGCGGACCAGCGCCCCGGCCCAGCGGGGCGCGAGCAGGACCAGGCCGCCGGTGGCGCACACCGACAACGCGAACCCGAAGTCCGTGGCCATCGCCGGATCCGCCACCACCAGCGCGCACACCGCGAAGGCCAGTGCGGGCAACGCCGAACCCCGCCGCCCCAACGCCAGAGCCAGCAACGCCACGGCCGCCATGACACCCGCGCGCAGCACGCTCGGTTCCGGGCCGGCCAGGACGAGGAACCCGGCCAGGCACGTCCCCGCCGCCGCGGCCGACAGCCGGGGCCCGAGCCGGAGCAGCCGCAGCAGGAGCAGCACCGCCCCGCAGATCACAGCGAGGTTCCCGCCGCTGACCGCGGTGAGGTGCGCGAGGCCCGCGGTGACGAACTCCTGCTCGACGCGCGGGGACAACGCGCTCGTGTCGCCCAGCACCAGTCCCGGGAGCAGGCCCGCGGGCTCGTCCGGCAGAGCCTGGCACAGGTCGTGCAGGCCCGTGCGCAGCCCCGCCGCCGCCCGCTGCCACCACGGCGCCGGGCCGGGCTCCCCCGGCGGGCCGCGCACCGAGAGCACCGCGACGGTCAGGTCCGAGCCGCGCGGCGGCATCAGCAGACCCGTCGCGGTCACCTCCTGGCCCGGCAGCAGCGATGCCCACTGCGCGACCGGCGCCAGGAGGAGGACGCGGCCGGACGACGAGACCGGCCGTCCGTCGACCGACGCCGTGCGCACGTCGGCGGCCAGCACCACCGACCGGGCACCGGCCTGCCGGTCGGCGTACCCCGCGCTGCGCACAGGCTTCGGGCGTTCGGCGACGACGACCCGCAACGCCGCGGGCAGCCCTTCGGCCGCGAAGGCGCGAAGGTCGTCACGCTGCGCATCGCGGATTCGCCAGGCGACCGGGCCGGCGGCGAGCAAGCCCAGCACCAGCAGGGCGGCCGCCGCGCGGCGCACCCGGGGACGGCCGCGGGCCCGCCAGAGCACCAGCCCGGCGAACACCGCCGACGCGAGACCGGCGGCGAGGGCCGTCCACCAGCCGAGCAGCAGGCCGGCCAGTGCCGCCAGCCAGCACGCCGAGGCCGCCGGGACCAGCCGCATGTCCTGCCGGGTATCGGTCACCGGGAGGGTGCTCATCCGACTGTCACCTTCTCCCGCAACCGAGTGAGCTCGCTTTCGCCGATGCCGGACGAGCCCGCCGGGTACCGGCCACGACCAGGGCTGCTCATCCGGCCGTCACCTGCTCGCGCAGTTTCCGGAACTTGCTTTCGCCGATGCCGTCGACGTCCCGCAGCTGCTCGACCTTCGTGAAACCGCCGTGGTCGGTGCGCCACTGGACGATCCGCTTGGCCATCACCTCGCCGACGCCGGGCAGCGTGTCCAGCTGGTCCGCGGTCGCCGTGTTGAGATCGACCTTTCCCCCGCCCGCCGGGGCGTCGGAGATCGCGGCGGGCGCCGGGACCCCGACCGCGAGCTGCTCCCCGTCGGCCACCTTGCGGGCGAGGTTCAGCGCGCCGAGGTCTGCGCCCGGCTCGGGTCCGCCGACCGCGCGCAGCACGTCCGCCACCCGGGATCCCTGCGGCACGGTGACCAAGCCGGGAGACCGGACGCGACCGATCACGCTGACGACGAGGCCGGCCTGGGGTGCGGCGCGGGCTTCCGCCGCCGGTTTCGCGCTGGGCAGCGCGGGCGGTGGCTCGGGCGCCGGACGGCCGCCGGCCAGCGCGACCGAGCCGAGGACGATCACCACGACCGCCGCCAGGACGCCGGCCAGCGCCCACCGGCGGCGGCCGGCACCGGCCGGTCCGCCCGGCAGCCAGCGCCGGATCAGCCGGCCACCGGGGCCGACCGTGCTCGCATCGGGCGAGAGCTGGTCGGCCAGCCACGCGAGCCGGTCGTTGAGGGGGAGGCCCGGATCCCGGGCGGGCTGCTCGAACACACGATCGACGTTAGGGCCCGCGGGGAGTGTCCGACAGGGGTGCCGCCGCGTCCTGTGGACAACCGGGGTGTTGTGGACAGATCGCCGGCGCCGAGGCCGGGAACAGCCGTTTCCGTCGTACCCGGGTGGCATGCTGGCGGGTTCGGCGCGCTACCTCCGGGACGGGACCGTCCGCTGGACGACCACGCCCAGGACGCCGGGGCCGGTGTGTGCCCCGATCACCGCGCCCAGCTCGGAGACCACGCAGCCTGCCGAGCGCGGCACGGCCTCCTCGAGCCGGTTGGCCAGTTCGACCGCCCGCTCCGGCGAGGCGAGGTGGTGGACGGCGAGTTCGACGTCGTCATCGGCCGCCGCCTGGGCGGCCAGCTCGACCAGCCGCGCGATCGCCCGGTTCATGGTGCGGACCTTCTCCAGCGGCAGGATCCGGCCGTCGGACATGTGCAGCACCGGCTTCACCGCCAGCGCCGTGCCGAGCAGTGCCGCCGCCGGGCCGATCCGGCCGCCGCGGCGCAGGTGCTCCAGGGTTTCGACGACGAACAACGTCGACGAGCAGCCGGCCGCCGTCACCGCGGCGGCTTCGACCTCGGTCGCCGAAGCTCCGGCGGAGGCGGCCGAAGCGGCGTGCAGCGCGGCGAACCCGAGCCCCATCGCGGTGGTCCGCGAGTCGACGACGCGGACCCGGTCCGGCCCGACTTCCTGCGCCGCGAGCACCGCCGCTTCCCACGTGCCCGACAGCTCGCGCGACAGGTGCACCGACACGATCGCGTCCGCGCCCTCGGCGAACGCCGCCCGGTACTCGTTCGCGAACTCGGTGGGGGTCGGCCGCGAGGTCGTGACGATCTTGCGCTGCTTCATCGCCTCGGCGACCGCCGCCGGTCCGGTCTCGACGCCGTCGAGGGACACCACGCCGTCGACCAGGACGTGCAGCGGCACCACCCGGACCGCGTGCCGTTCGGCGAACCCCTCCGGCAGGTGGGCGGTGGAATCCGTGACTACGGCGACCGACACGCCGTCAGCCTACGTGGCCCGGGACCAGCACCGGCGCCATCAACACGGACATCGCTTCGCCCACCGCGGCGTGCCCCGGCCAGCCCCAGTGCATGCCGTCCGGATTGCCCGCGCCGCTGAGCACGTGCTCCCCCACGACGGCTTCGAGGTCCAGCAGGGGCACTCCCGCTCGCGCACCCCAGGCCGCCATCGCCGCCGCCGCGGCCGGGCGCGCGGTGTGCACGCCGCCGTAGGCCGCCGCGCGGTGCACCGACGGCAACATGCCGAAGATCGGCAGCTCGGGCCGCAGGACGCGCAGGGCGCCCACGGCGGTGTCGAGGTACTGCACGGTGAGTTTGGCCGGCAGCACCGCGGGACGACCGCGCAACGCCACCGCCAGCCGCGGCTGCGCCGCGAGATAAGCCTGGCGCACCACGCGCCGCACCGGATCGGGCCGCAGGTACCGCAGCCCGGTGCGCAGGTAGGTCGGCAACGGCGAGGGCAGCGTGTCCATGCTGCCGATCGCGAACACGACCGCGTCGACGTGGTGCAGGTCGGCCCAGACGCGCGGGTCGCCGGTCAGCGACCACCAGGCGTCCCGGGCGTTCCAGCCGATCCCGGCGACCAGGTCGGCGGTGCCACCCAACGCAGCAGCGGCCAGATTGGGCCACAGCCGTGGTTCGTCGGCGGCGCAGGGTCCCTCGGGACCGTGAAAGCTCAGCGAATCGCCGAACACCAGCAGGCGCGGCCCCATCGGCTAGCCGTGCATCCCCGCGTTGTAGGCCTGCAGCCGCCACTTCCCGTCGCGACGGCCCAGCTCCACCCAGTGGCAGTTCGAGATCCCGCCGAGCGACGGCCAGCTCACGACCGGCAGGTCCAGCAGCCGCGCGGTCAGCGCGATGATCAGCCCGCCGTGCGCGGCCAGCAGCACGGTGTCGCCCGCCGCCGAATTGGCCTGCTGCAGGTCGGTCACGACTTCGCTCGCGCGGTCGGCGACGTCGACGCGGTTCTCGCCGCCCGGGGGCGCCCAGGTCGCGTCGGTGCGCCAGCGGTCGCGTTCCCCGGGGTAGGCCCGGTCGACCTCCTCGCCGGTGAGGCCCTGCCATTCGCCCAGGTGCGTCTCGCGCAGCCGTTTGTCGATCCGCAGCGGGACGCCGATGGCGTCGGTGAGCACAGTGGCGGTGTCGGTGGCCCGGCGCAGGTCGGAGGCGATGACGAGGTCCGGGGAGAAACGGGCCAGCGCGGGCACCGCGAACCGGGCCTGGTTCCAGCCGCGCGGCGTCAGCGCCGAGTCGAGGTGACCCTGCATCCGCCCGGCGGCGTTGTAGTCCGTCTCGCCGTGCCGCCAGAGCACCAGCCGCCGCGGGCTCACGGGACGTCCGGGTCCTCGTCGGCGGGTGGCTCCGCGAGTCCGTCCACCTCGATGCGCGGACAGTCTTTCCACAGCCGCTCGAGGCCGTAGAAGGAGCGCTCTTCGACGTGCTGGACGTGCACGACGACGTCGACGTAGTCGAGCAGGACCCAGCGCCCTTCGCGGGCACCTTCGCGGCGGACCGGCTTGTGGCCGCTCTCCCGCAGTTTCTCTTCGACGTTGTCGACGATCGCGCCGACCAGGCGCTCGTTGGACGCAGAGGCGATGACGAAGGCGTCGGTGATGACGAGCTGTTCGGACACGTCCAGCACGACGACGTCGCTGGCCTTCTTGTCCGCCGCCGCGTGGGCGGCCGCTACGGCCAGCTCTCGAGCCTCGGACGTGGCTGCCACGGTGCTCCTTTTCCAGATCGGGTTCGCCCGAGAAGGGTACCCGCAGGGACCAGCGGCGGTTCAGTCGCTCTTCCGGTACAGGTCCTTCTTGGCGATGTAGCGGACGACGCCGTCGGGAACGAGGTACCAGACCGGCTCCCCGCGTTCGACCCGATCGCGGCAGCCGGTGGACGAAATGGCCATCGCGGTGACCTCGACGAGGCTCACCTTGCCGCTGGGCAGGTGGTGCGAGTTGAGCCGGTAGCCGGGCCGCGTGACGCCGATGAAGTGCGCGAAGTCGAACAGCTCGTCGGCCTTGTGCCAGGTCAGGATCTGTTCGAGGGCGTCGGCGCCGGTGATGAAGAAGAGCTCGTCTTCGGGGTACTCGGCCTGCAGGTCGCGCAGGGTGTCGACGGTGTAGGTCTGGCCGCCTCGGTCGATGTCCACGCGGCTGACGGAGAAGACCGGGTTGGACGCGGTCGCGATCACCGTCATCAGGTAGCGGTCCTCGGCCCTGGTCACCTCGCGGCCGGTCTTCTGCCACGGCTGCCCGGTGGGGACGAAGATCACCTCGTCGAGCCCGAACCGGGACTGGACCTCGCTGGCCGCGACGAGGTGGCCGTGGTGCACGGGGTCGAAGGTGCCACCCATGACCCCGATCCGCCGTGGTGACATGACCGGAGAGCCTATCCGGCCGGAAGCCGCGGAGCCGGATGCTGTCCGCCACCCCGCCCGGCCGGGCAAATGTCGTGATTCAGGTCACATTACGGCCCGTATTCGTCGCGAACGGTCCGTTCGTGCCGCCGCCGATTCCCGGTCTGTCGGTGCCATGGGGTAGACCGGGGACGTGGACACGACCAGCACCGCCCCAGCACTCCGCGACCGCGCCGAAACCCTCCTCCGGGCACTGGCCGGCGATTCGGCGAAGCTGCGCGAAGACCAATGGACGGCCATCGAGGCCCTGGTCGCGCAGCGGCGCCGCGCGCTGGTCGTGCAGCGCACCGGGTGGGGCAAGTCGGCGGTGTACTTCCTGGCCACGGCGTTGCTCCGGGAGCAGGGCAGCGGGCCGACGGTCATCGTCTCGCCACTGCTGGCGCTGATGCGCAACCAGATCTCGGCGGCGGCACGGGCCGGGATCCACGCGGCGACCATGAACTCCGCGAACCCGCAGGAGTGGGACCAGGTCCAGGCGTCGGTCGCGGCCGGCGAGGTGGACGTCCTGCTGGTCAGCCCCGAACGGCTGAACAACCCGGACTTCCGCGACAACGTGCTGCCGAAGCTGACCGCGAGCACCGGGCTGCTCGTGGTCGACGAAGCGCACTGCATCTCCGACTGGGGACACGACTTCCGGCCGGACTACCGGCGTCTGCGCACCCTGCTGGGCGACCTGCCCGACGGGGTGCCGGTGCTCGCGACCACCGCGACCGCGAACGACCGCGTGGTCACCGACGTCGCCGAGCAGCTGGGCCTCGGCACCGGCGCGGGCACGCTGGTGCTGCGCGGCAGCCTCGACCGGGAAAGCCTGCGGCTGTCGGTGTGCCGGCTGCCGACGTCGCAGGCGCGGCTGGCCTGGCTCGCCGAACACCTCGCCGAGCTGCCGGGTTCCGGGATCATCTACACGCTGACCGTCGCGGCGGCGCACGACGTCGCTTCGCTGCTGAAGGACCGCGGCTATCCGGTGGCGGCCTACACCGGCAAGACCGACCCCGCCGACCGGCAGGCGGCCGAGGACGACCTGCTCGGCAACCGCGTGAAGGCACTGGTCGCGACGTCCGCGCTGGGCATGGGGTTCGACAAGCCGGACCTCGGGTTCGTCGTGCACCTCGGCGCGCCGTCGTCGCCGATCGCCTACTACCAGCAGGTCGGCCGGGCCGGGCGTGGCGTGGAGCGCGCCGAGGTCGTGCTGCTGCCCGGCGAAGAGGACAAGGCGATCTGGGCGTACTTCGGCTCGCTGGCCTTCCCCGACGAACTGCGGGTGACGCAGGTGCTGAACACGCTCGCGTACGCCGAGCGTCCCCTTTCGACGGCCGCGCTCGAGCCGTCGGTGGAGCTTTCCCGGTCGCGGCTGGAAATGGTGCTCAAGGTGCTGGACGTCGACGGCGCGGTCCGGCGCGTGAAGGGCGGCTGGCTGAGCACGGGTGAAGACTGGCAGTACGACCGCGGGCGTTACCAGCGGGTCGCGGAGGCGCGCGACCGCGAGCAGCAGGCGATGCTCGGCTACCTCGCCACCGACGGCTGCCGGATGGAATACCTGCGGCAGCAGCTCGACGACCCCGACGCGACGCCGTGCGGCCGGTGCGACAACTGCACCGGCAAGCACTGGGACACGACGGTGGCCGACGAGATCGTCGACGCGACCCGGGAACGCCTGCAGCGGCCGGGCGTCGAGGTCGCGTCGCGGAAGCAGTGGCCCACCGGGATGTCCTCTTTGGACGTTCCGGTCTCCGGCCGGATCTCGGCCGACGACCAGGCCGAGCCGGGTCAGGTGCTCGGACGGCTCACCGACGTCGGCTGGGGCAACCGGCTGCGGGAGCTCGTCGGTCCCCAGTCGGTGGACGCCGAGGTGCCGGACTCGGTGTTCAAGGCGTGTGTGCAGGTGCTCGGCGGGTGGCAGTGGGCGGAACGGCCGGTGGCGGTGGTCGCGGTGCCGTCGTCGACGCGGCCCCGGCTCGTCTACGGCCTGGCGACGCGGCTGGCCGACATCGGCAAGCTGGACTTCCTCGGCGCGCTCGACGCGGACGGCCCGCCACCCCGTCAGGCGAACAGCGCACAGCGGCTCGCCGACCTGTGGCGGCGGCTGAGCATGCCCGCCGACCTCGCGGCGTCGCTGCCGTCCGGGCCGGTCCTGCTGGTGGACGACGTCATCGACACGGGCTGGACGATGACGCTCGCCGCGCGGCTGCTGCGGCGGGCCGGGGCGCCGGCGGTGCTGCCGTTCGCGTTGGCCAGCACGGCCTGACCGGAGGGAGAACACCTACCCGGGCGGACGGCGAGCGGCGATAAAGCCTTCGTCTCCGGACAGCCACGCTGGCTACGCTGTGCTGTCCGCGGCTCCGCCCGGGCGGGGGGCGTCGCCAGCCGGACGCCCTGAAGCGGTTGCGTGACCGAGCCGAAGGAGGGACACCGTGCAGACCGCCGACGTTACCGAGGAGCTGGCGCGCCGCGTGGTGGCCGCCGCCGGCCGAGCACTCGCCGTCGAGCTGACGCCGGAGCAGGCGCTGGTCCAGGCGTCGCCCCGCGAAGGCGTCGACTACCAGGCCAACCTCGCGATGAGCCTGGGCAAAACGCTCGGCCGCCCGCCGCGCGAAGTCGCCGGGCTGATCGCCGGGTCGCTGGAACTCGACGGCATCGCCGACCCTCCCGAGGTCGCCGGGCCGGGATTCCTGAACTTCGTGCTGCGCAAGGAATGGCTCGAAGCACGCACCGGCGCGCTCCTCGGCGATCCGCGGCTCGGTGTGCCGGAAGCCACCGCGCCCCGGCGGATCGCGCTCGACTACAGCAGCCCGAACGTGGCCAAGGAAATGCACGTCGGGCACCTGCGCTCGTCGGTGATCGGCGACGCGCTCGTCCGCCTGCTGCGGTTCGCCGGGCACGAAGTACTGCCGCACAACCACCTCGGCGACTGGGGCACGCCGTTCGGCATGCTCATCGAGCACCTCCTCGACGTCTCGTCCGGGCAGCGCTCGATCGCCGACCTCGACGCCTTCTACCGCGAAGCACGCCAGAAGTTCGACAGCGACGAAGCGTTCGCAACGCGGGCGCGCACCCGCGTCGTGAAGCTGCAAAGCGGCGACGAAGACACCCTCGCCGTCTGGCAGGAGCTCGTCGACGAGTCGACCCGGCACTTCGACGAAGTCTACGCGCTGCTCGGGATTTCCCTGACGGACAAGGACATCTACGGCGAAAGCTTCTACAACCGGTATCTCGCCACCGTCGTCGACGACCTCGAGGCCGCCAGGCTGACCGAAGTCAGCGACGGCGCGGTTTGCGTGTTCCCCGAAGGATTCCGCAACCGCGAGGGCGACCGGCTGCCGCTGATCGTCCGCAAGCGCGACAGTGGCTACGGGTACGCCGCCACGGACCTGGCGACCGTCCGGTACTGGACGGCCGAGCGCGGCGCCACCGACCTGCTCTACGTCGTCGGGACACCGCAGGCGCAACACTTCGCGATGGTGTTCGCCACGTGCCGCGCAGCGGGCTGGCTGACCGGGCCCGCCGCGCACATCGGCTTCGGCACGGTGCTGGGCGCGGACGGCAAGGCCATGCGGACCCGGGCCGGCGAGACCGTCAAGCTCGTCGACCTGCTCACCGAAGCCGTCGCGCAGGCTGCGGCGGTCGTCGCCGAACGCAGTGAGCTCGACGCGACGGGACAGGCCGAAGTCGCCCGGGCGGTGGGCGTCGGCGCGGTCAAGTACGCGGACCTGTCCGGCGACCGTGAACGCGACTACGTCTTCGCTTGGGACCGGATGCTGGCCAAGGAGGGCAACACCTCGGTGTACCTCCAATACGCGCACGCGCGGACGCAGTCGCTGCTCAGGAAGGCGGGCGGCTTGCCCGAGGGCACCCAGGTGGTGCTCGAAGCCCCGGCGGAACGGGCGTTGGCACTGAAGCTGCTCAGGTTCGGCGAAGCACTGAACGCGGCGACGAGCGGCTACGCGCCGCACAAGCTGTGTACGTATCTGTACGAGACCGCGGTCGCTTTCTCGCGGTTCTTCGAGGAATGTCCTGTCTTGAAGGCGTCTTCACCGGAGTTGCGCGCGTCCCGGCTGAGGTTGACCAGCGTGACGTCGCAGACGCTCACGCTCGGGCTCTCGCTGCTCGGCATCGAGGCGCCCGAACGACTCTGACGGCAACCAGGAGTGCACATGATCATCGTGGCCGGCTGGCTCGCCGTCACCCCCGAGGCCCGTGACGCCTACCTCGAAGGCTGCGCTGAAGCCGTGCGGCTCGCGCGCGAAGCTCCGGGCTGTCTCGAGTACGCGCTGGGGCCCGACCTGCTCGACTCTGGCCGGGTCACGGTGTACGAGCGCTGGGAGACCGACGAAGACCTGGAGCGCTTCCGCGGGTCCGGGCCGTCCGGCGAGCAGGCGGCGCAGATCCTCAGCGCCTCGGTGGCGCGCTACCGGATCTCGGCGGTCGAGGCGCCGTGATCCGCTAGCAACGTCACCAGTTCGTCCGCGAGCCGGCCGTCGACCGGCTCGCGCGTCGCGAGGAGCCGGTACCAGAGCGTGCCGAACACGACGTCGATCACCGTGCCGGGCGGCAGGCCGGCCGGGAGTTCGCCGCGCTCGCGGGCGCGGCCGACGAGCTCAC
Source organism: Amycolatopsis sp. NPDC026612 (assembly GCF_040638285.1). NCBI lineage: Bacteria > Bacillati > Actinomycetota > Actinomycetes > Pseudonocardiales > Pseudonocardiaceae > Amycolatopsis > Amycolatopsis sp. NPDC026612. The sequence continues at coordinate 68,481 of NZ_JBEZYB010000035.1, read as the reverse complement.
CGAGCGCGTCGCGGCGGCGGAACAGGAAGTCCTCGCGGAAGCGGTTGCCGAAATCCGGGTCGATCTGCGCCTGCGCCATCAGCGCCCGGAGCGTGTCCGCGACCGGGGACTTCCCGCCGAGCTCGAACGTGCCGGCGAGGAACCGGGCCAGGTCGGTGCGGAAGGAGCCGGTGTCGGGCAGCGGGATCTGCAGGTCCGCCTTCGTCGCGAGCGCGTCGAGCAGGACGTCGGCCTTCGACGGCCACCAGCGGTAGATCGTCTGCTTGCCGACGCCCGAGCGCGCGGCGATGCCCTCGATGGTCAGTGCGCCGTAGCCGGCCTCCGCGACCAGTTCGAGCGTGGCGGCGAGGATCGCCAGCCGGCTCTGCTCACTGCGTTTGCGGCCGGGGCGGGACTGGTCGGTCATGGGATCCGATGGTAGCGTCTATTCCGAAACGAGACGTACCGGTTCGAAATGAGGAACAACATGAGCATCGCTCTCGTGGCCGGCGGCACTTCGGGCATCGGCCTGGCGACCGCGCGACGGCTGCAGCAGCGGGGATACGACGTCCACGTCACCGGGCGCGGCAAGGAGCGCCTCGACGACGTCGCTTCGAGCGATCCGGAACTGACCGGGCACCAGGCCGACGGCGGCGACGCCTCGGCGATGGCCGCGTTGGCCGAATCGCTCGGGACGGTCGACGTGCTGGTCGTGAGCCTGTCGGGCACCGAAGGCATGGGGCCGATCGATGCGCTGGACATCGCGATGCTGCGACGGGCGTTCGACGCGAAGTTCTGGGCGCACCTGACCACGATCCAGGCCGTGCTGCCGCACCTGGCCGCGGACGGATCGATCACGCTGCTCAGCGCGATCACGGCCCGGGCGGCCATGGCCGGCACCGCCGGGATCGGCGCACTGAACGCGGCGATCGAAGCGCTGGTCAAACCGCTCGCGGTCGAGCTGGCGCCGAGGCGGGTGAACGCCGTGTCGCCGGGAGTGGTCGACACGGCGTGGTGGAGCGGCTTCCCGGAGGAGATGCGGGCGGGGTTCTTCGCCCAGACGGCGGCTTCGATCCCGGCCCGCCGCGTCGCGACGGCGGACGAGGTGGCGGAGGTGGTGACGCTGGCGGCGACGAACCGGAACCTGACCGGCACGGTCCTGGAGGCCGACGGCGGAGCCCGGCTGGTCTCGCTCGGCTGAGGGGCATCCCGCGTGTCCGGGCGGGCAACTCGCCTGTCCGGGCGGGCAACTCGCGTAACTGGGCGGGCAACTCGCCTGTCCGGGCGAGCAACTCGCGTGGCTAGGAGCGGATCTCGCGTGATTGGGAACGCGTTTCGCGTGATTGGGGGCGGATCTCGCGTGGCTGGGGCGGCGCGGTGATGCCTGGCAAGCACGGGAGATGCGCGTGGGGTGCGAGGATCAGCGGCGGAGGGGGACCAGGTCGTCGGCGTGGACCACCTCGCGGCGGTGCTCGGCCGGGAGTTCGTGCGTCGACCGGCCGATCAGGTCCGGGAGCTCCGTCGCGTCGAAGGCCACCACGCCGCGGGCCACCGCCCGGTCCTTCGCGTCCACCAGGTCGACCACGTCGCCGGCCTGGAATTCGCCGTCCACGCCCGTGATGCCCGCCGCCAGGAGGGAGCGGCGGCGGCGGACCACCGCCGACACCGCGCCGTCGTCGAGGCGGAGCTTGCCCGTCGTGTCGGCCGCGTAGCCCAGCCAGAACCTGCGGGCCGACAGGCGCGTGTCCGCCGGGGCGAACGCCGTGCCCGGGGATGCCGCTGTCAGGGCCGCCGACGCTTCCGAGGCCGCCGCGAGCAGGACCGGGATGCCCGCGCCCGCGGCCGTGCGGGCGGCCGCGAGCTTGGACACCATGCCGCCCGTGCCCAGGCCCGAACTGGACATGCCGACCGAGATACCGTCCACATCGGACTCCGAGAGGACCTCCGTCAGCTTTCGGGTCGCGCCTTCACGGGGGTCACCGTCGTACAGACCGTCCACATCGGACAGCAGGACCAGCGCGTCGGCGCCGATGAGGTGGGCCACCAGCGCCGCCAGGCGGTCGTTGTCGCCGAACCGGATTTCTTCGGTCGCCACCGTGTCGTTCTCGTTGACGACCGGGACCGCGCCGAGCGCCAGCAGCCGCGAGAACGTCCGCTGGGCGTTGCGGTAGTGCGCGCGGCGGACGACGTCGTCGGACGTGAGCAGCACCTGCCCGACCGTCAGCGAGTACCGGCCGAACGACTCGGCGTACGCGTGCGCCAGCGCCAGCTGGCCGACGCTCGCTGCCGCCTGTTGCGTCGCGAGATCGCGAGGACGCTTGCCCAGCGAGAGCGGCGCCAAACCGGCCCCGATCGCGCCAGAAGACACCAGCACGATCTGGGTTTCCCGGGCGACCCGCTCGGCGATCGCGTCGACCAGCGCGTCCAGCCGGGCGGCGTCGAGCCCGCTGCCCGCGGTGGTCAGCGCCGACGACCCGACCTTGACGACCAGCCGCCGCGCGGCAGCGATGGCTTCGCGCGTGCCACTCACTCGTCGACGTCCAGGTCGTCCTCCAGCTCGTCCGAGCCGGCGCGCCGGATCCGGCGGGCTTCCTTGCGGTCGGTCGCGCCGATCCGGTCGCTGCGCTCCAGCCGGACGTCGGTGCCGCGCCCGGACAGGTGCATCGCGACGCTCGGCGTCGACGGCTCCCACTCGAACTGGACGTCGCCGATCGTGACGGGGCTGCCGGGCCGCGCACCGAGCTTCGCCAGCTTCTCCTCGACGCCGAGGCGCTCGAGCCGGTCGGCGAGGTAGCCGACGGCCTCGTCGTTGCTGAAGTCGGTCTGGCGGATCCACCGCTGGGGCCGCGAGCCGCGCACGATGAAAGCGCCCTCTTCTTCGGGGTCGACCTCGACGGTGAACCCGGAGTCGTCGACGGCGAGGGGCCGCAGCACGATCTTCTCCGGCTCCAGCACCGGCTGCGCCTCGCGGTTCTCCTCGACGATCGCCGCCAGGGCGAACGTCAGCTCCCGCAGGCCCTTGCGGGACGCGGTCGAGACCTCGAACACCTTGAGGCCGCGGGCTTCCAGCTCCGGCCGGACGAACTCGGCGAGTTCGGCGGCTTCCGGGACGTCGATCTTGTTGAGGACGACGACCCGCGGCCGCTCCTCGAGCTTCCCGCCGAGACCCGGCGTGTACTTCGCGAGCTCCGTCTCCAGAGCGTCCACATCGGACAGCGGGTCGCGGCCGGGCTCCAGCGTCGCGCAGTCGACGACGTGCACGAGCACCGCGCAGCGCTCGATGTGGCGGAGGAAGTCGAGGCCAAGGCCCTTGCCCTCGGACGCACCGGGGATGAGGCCGGGCACGTCGGCCATCGTGAACACCGTGTCGCCGCCGGTGATGACGCCGAGGTTCGGCACCAGCGTGGTGAACGGGTAGTCGGCGATCTTCGGCTTGGCCGCGGACAGCACCGAGATCAGCGACGACTTGCCGGCGGACGGGAAGCCCACCAGGCCGACGTCGGCGACCGACCGCAGCTCCAGCACGAGGTTGCGGGCCTCGCCCGGCTCGCCCAGCAGCGCGAAGCCCGGGGCCTTGCGGGCCTTCGACGACAGCGCGGCGTTGCCGAGGCCGCCGCGGCCGCCTTGGGCGGCGACGAACGTGGTGCCCGGGCCGATCAGGTCGGCGACCAGCTCGCCGTCTTCGGTGAACACGACGGTGCCGGAGGGCACCTTCATCACCAGCGTCTCCCCCGCCGCGCCCGCGCGGTTGCCGCCCTGGCCCATCTTGCCGCTGCCGGCCTTGGCGTGCGGGCGGAAGTGGAAGTCGAGCAGGGTGTGCACGTTGGGGTCGACGACCAGCAGGACGTCACCGCCGTTGCCGCCGTTGCCGCCGTCGGGACCGCCGAGGGGCTTGAACTTTTCGCGGTGCACCGAGGCGCAGCCGTTCCCACCGTCACCGGCGGTCAGATGGATCACCGCGCGGTCCACGAACCGGGACGCCATGACTTGCCTCTTTCACCTGCGGAAGATCGGACACATAAAGAAGCGAGGGGTGGTGCCGGATATTCCGGCCCACCCCTCGCTCAGAGAAAGCTACGTCGAAGCCGAAAATCAGGCTTCTACTGGCACGACGATGTTGACCGTCTTGCGGCCGCGCTTCTCGCCGAACTGGACCGCACCGGCGGCCAGGGCGAACAGCGTGTCGTCGCCGCCACGGCCGACGTTGACGCCGGGGTGGAACTTGGTGCCGCGCTGGCGGATCAGGATCTCGCCCGCGTTGACTTCCTGGCCGCCGTAGCGCTTGACGCCGAGGCGCTGCGCGTTGGAGTCACGACCGTTGCGGGAGCTGGACGCACCCTTCTTGTGAGCCATAGCAAAAGCCCTTCTGAAAAAGTCTCAGTCTAGAACGAAGATCCGGAGAAGCCCTTACAGGGAGATGGCGGTGACCTCGACGCGGGTCAGCTTCTGCCGGTGACCCTGGCGCTTGTGGTACCCCGTCTTGTTCTTGAACTTGTGGATCCGGATCTTCGGACCCTTGGTCTGCTCGACGACCTTGCCGGTGACCGAGACCTTCGCCAGCGCGTCCGCGTCCGTGGTGACATCGCCACCGTCGACGTACAAAACGGCGGGGAGGATGTGCTCGGTGCCCGGCTCGCCCTCGAGCTTCTCGACCTCGACGACGTCGCCGACGGCCACCTTGTACTGCTTGCCGCCGGTCTTGACGATCGCGTACGCCGACACGGAAGTCTCCTGCATTACTCGACAATGGGTGGGGGCTCCGCGCGATCGGCCCGCCTCCGGAAAGGCGGTCCTGGACTCGCACGGACGACCTGCTCTGCTGGCAGGCCGTACTACAGGTTACGTGGGGTGCCCCGGTGCGTTACCACCGGGGTCCCCTAGTCGTTCAGTTGCTCTGGTCGGAGGCGTGCACCGGCGGACCCGCCGGCCGCGACGCCGCCCGGCGCGGACGGCGCCGGGTGGAGCGCACGGCCGGTTCGGGCACGCTGATCTCGGGCTCGGCGACCGGCTCCGCGGCCTCCGCAGACCCGGTGACCGGCTCCTCCGCAGGTTCGGGAGCCGAGGACCGCTCGACCTCGGGCTCCTCGTCCTGCGGCACCGGCACCTCGTCCGCCTCGGTGGTCACCGGGGTACCGGCGACCTCCCGCGCGGGCTCGGTGGGCGACTCGGCGGCCGGCTCGGCCGCCACCGGCGTCTCGTCCGCCTCCGTGGTCACCGGGGTGTCCGCGACCTCCCTGGCCGGCTCCGGGGCCGGCCCGTTGCCGTTCAGGGCGCCGTGGTCGTGCTCCTTGGCAGCCTTCGCGGCGTTCGCCACCGCCGCCACCGCGGACGCGATCGACTCGCGCCGCTCCGGCGGCGGAACCGCGTGGACCTCGGCCTTGGCGGCGGCTTCGGCCTGCTCCTTGGCGGCTTCCTCGCTCTTGCCACGGCCCCGCGACCGGCGGGAGCTCTTTTCGCCGCCGGCGTTCCCGCCGCCGCCGTTCCCGCCGCCGTTGCCGTTCCCGCCGCCCGTCGAAGGCGAGTTGCCGCTCGTGCGCTGCAGCTCGGTCGAGACGAGCACGCCGCGGCCCTTGCAGTGCTCGCACGGCGTCGAGAACGCCTCGAGCAGACCCGTGCCGATCTTCTTGCGGGTCATCTGCACCAGGCCGAGCGAGGTGACCTCGGCGACCTGGTGCCGCGTGCGGTCCCGCCCGAGGCACTCGGTGAGGCGGCGCAGCACCAGCTCGCGGTTGGACTCGAGCACCATGTCGATGAAGTCGATGACGATGATGCCGCCGATGTCCCGCAGCCGGAGCTGGCGGACGATCTCCTCCGCCGACTCCAGGTTGTTGCGAGTCACCGTCTCCTCGAGGTTGCCACCCGAACCGGTGAACTTGCCGGTGTTGACGTCGATCACCGTCATCGCCTCGGTGCGGTCGATGACCAGGTAACCACCCGAAGGCAGCCAGACCTTCCGGTCGAGGGCCTTGGTGATCTGCTCGTCGATCCGGTGGTCGGCGAACGCGTCACCGGTGCCGACGTAGCGCTTGAGCCGCTCGGTCAGCTCCGGCGCGACGTGGCGGACGTAGTCGTGGATGGTGTCCCACGACCGGTTGCCCTGGATCTCCAGCTTGGTGAAGTCCTCGGTGAACAGGTCACGCACGACCTTGACCAGCAGGTCCGGCTCTTCGTAGAGCATGACCGGCGCGCCGCCCTTCTTGCCGGAACCGGCGGCGGCCTTCTCCTTGATGACGTCCCACTGCGCCTTCAGGCGGTCGACGTCGCGGCCCAGCTCCTCCTCGCCGATGCCCTCGGAGGCGGTGCGGATGATGACGCCCGCGTCGTCCGGGACGATCCGCTTGAGGATGTCCTTGAGCCGGCGGCGCTCGTTCTCCGCCAGCTTGCGGGAGATGCCGGTGGCACCGCCCGCGGGCACGTAGACGAGGAAGCGGCCGGGCAGCGAGATCTGCGTGGTCAGCCGGGCGCCCTTGTGCCCGACCGGGTCCTTGGTCACCTGGACCAGCACCGAGTCACCGGTCGAGAGCGCCTGCTCGATCTTGCGGGCCTTGCCCTCCAGGCCGGCGGCGTCCCAGTCGACCTCGCCGGCGTACAGCACGGCGTTGCGGCCGCGGCCGATGTCGATGAACGCGGCCTCCATGCTCGGCAGCACGTTCTGGACGCGGCCGAGGTAGACGTTGCCGACGATCGAGCCGGACCCCGACTGGGTCACGAAGTGCTCGACCAGGACACCGTCCTCGAGCACCGCGATCTGGGTGGAGTCGCCGTGCTCCGCGACGACCATCGTGCGCTCGACCGACTCGCGCCGGGCCAGGAACTCGGCCTCGGACAGGATCGGGGCGCGGCGACGGCCCGCCTCGCGGCCGTCACGGCGGCGCTGGCGCTTGGCCTCGAGCCGGGTCGACCCGCGGACGCTGCGCACCTCGTCGCGGTCGCGATCGCGGTCACGCTCGCGGGCCGGACGCTCGGCCTCGGCCTTGACCTGGCGGACGTGCGTCACCGTGTTCGGCGGGTCGTCGGTGCCGGTGGCCTCGGCGTCTTCGGCGTCCGAGCCCTTGCGACGGCGACGGCGGCGACGACGGCGGCTGCCACCCTCACCGTCGGCATCGCCATCGGCGTCGGCGTCGCTCTCCGCGGCCGTGTCCTCGGCCTCTTCGACGTCCGCTTCGGGCTTTTCCTCGACGTTGCGGCCCCGGCGGCGCGGCGTCGGCGGCTGCTCCTCGGCCTGGTCGTCCTCGTTGTCGGCGGTCTCGTCGGTGCCGTCGGCGCCCTTGCCCCGGCCGCGGCCACGACGGCCCCGGCGGCGGCGACGGCGGCTGCCCGCGTCGTCATCGTCGTCGAGGCCGGCATCGGTGTCCGGCGTGGTGTCTTCGGCCTCTTCCTCGGCCACCTCGGGCTCGAGGCGCGCCGGCGGCTCCGCGAACGGGTCGGCCGGCTTGCGGGCCGGCTTGGCCGCGGGTTCCGGCGGATCCGGCGGCAGGAAGACCGGCGACGGCGCGGCGAACACCGGCAGGTGCGCGCGGGTCTTCTGCCGCGGCCGCGGCTTCTCGGCCTCGGCGACCGGCACCTCGGGCACCGGCGGGCGAGCGGCCGCGCGGGACTCCTGGGACGGCTGCGGCTTCTGGGGCGCCACCGGCTCGGCCTGCTCGACGGGGGTGTCACCGGCGTCACCGGTGTCGCCGGTCTCACCCGGGTCGCCGGGTGCGAAGGCCTGCGCCACCTTGAGCGCCACTTCCCTGGTCACGCTCGACTGCGCGCTGCGCACGCTTTCGCCCAGCTCGCCCAGCTTCGCGAGGACGTCCCGGCTGTGCGACTCGAGCAGCTTGGCCAGTGCGTGCACCCGGATCCGGGGCGGCAGGTCGGCCAGCGGGCCGCTCGTGGGTGTGGCGGGATTCCCGCCGGTGTGCTCGGCGGGTGTTTCCGCGTTCGACATATGTCTCCTCCGCCCCCGGGCGCGTCTGCCGGTGTGCACCGGCAGGGACGCGGCCGCGCAGGGGCCCCTTTCTGTTCGTTCCGCCGTGGTGGTCACCAGCGGCGGGAATCCTGGCCCGACGACCGGGCGCCGCACCACCGCTTTCGATGGCGCAACCCGGTCAAAGGTCTGCTCGGCGGCGTGCGTAAGGCACGCGCGGCCCCCGGGCCGCCCGCCACGTCGTCCAGCCGCCCGGTTCGCGGGCGGCGACGCGCGTCGCGTGAGTTCACGCACATCACCGGGCCACAACACCGCGGGCAGCACCTCTCACGTGCGCCCCGCGGCCCAGCGGCCATCCCGAGTATCCCACACCGGGTGACCGCTCCGGTGTACTCGGTACCCCTCGCAGGCACCCGGGCGCGCCGCGAACCCACCGGCCGGGGGAACTTGGCCGCAGCGCTTGTCCGCCGGGCACGGGGTGGCTACCGTGCGGCTCGGGGTGACCGGGATCTCGCGCGCCGGCACCCGCGGTTCCTGCATCCGGTGGGAGGTCCGGTGTCCCTGCTGGCGCGGCCGCTGCGGGCGGCCGTGTGCACCGTCCTGGTGCTTTCGGGATGCGTCACCGCCGGTCCGGCGGTGGCCGCCGAGCCGGCCTGCGCCCACGGCCGGGCCCTGCGTTACGTCGTCACCTTCGACCGCGGCACGACCGAGGCCGCGGCCCGCGCGGAGATCGGCGGCGCGTGCGGGGCCACCACCGTCTACTACCCCCAGATCGCCGTCGCGGTCGCCACCTCGGGTGACCCGGGTTTCGGCGGGCGGATCGGCCTCGACCGGGCGTTCAGCGCGCAGGCCGAGCGGCTGGCCGCGCAGCACGCCACCGAGGTCAAACCGCAGCCGGCGCGGGCGACCCTGCCGGTGACCGATCCCGCGAAGGTGCCCACCGCGGACCTGAGCGCGCGGCAGTGGGACATGCGGATGATCGGCGCGGACCGGGCGCGCGGCGGCCCGGGCGACCCGGAAGGCCCGGCCGTTCCGGCAGGCCCGGCCGTTCCGGCCGGTTCCGGAGGCTCGGCAGGCCGCCGTGACGTCGTCGTGGGCGTGCTCGACTCCGGGATCGACCCGGACCACCCGGACTTGAGCGACGCCCTCGACCGCGACGACTCCGCCGGCTGCCTGACCGGCGCTCCCGACCGGTCGCCGTCGGCTTGGGCGCCGACGACGTCGGTGCACGGCACGCATGTGGCAGGGATCATCGCGGCGGCCGACGACGGGCGCGGAGTGACCGGGGTGGCCCCCGGCGTGAGCCTGGCGTCGGTGAAGGTGATCGACGACCGCGGCTACGCCGACCCCGAAGCCGCGGTGTGCGGCCTGATGTGGGCTGCCTCACGGCACATGCGGCTGACGAACAGCAGTTTCTTCGTCAACCCGTGGACGCTGTCGTGCATCCGCGGCAGCGACCGCGGCGTGGTGCACGAGGTCCTGGCCCGCGCGGTCGAGTACAGCACGTCGGCGGGCACGCTGAACGTCGCGGCGGCGACCAACGAGGCCGTCGACCTGACGCCGTCGGCGCACTCCGGCGCGCCCGGGCCGGGCACCGGCTGCGCGGCCCTGCCGGCCGGGCTGCGGGACGTCGTCGCGGTGTCCGCCGTCGGGGCCGGCCGGGTGAAGGCGGGCTACAGCTCCTACGGGCTGGGCGTGATCGACGTCACGGCGCCGGGCGGGGAGACGGGCGAGTGCGTGCTCTCGACGGTGCCGGGCGGGTACGCGCCGCTGTGCGGGACGTCGATGGCCGCGCCGCACGTCACCGGCGTGCTGGCGCTGCTGGCGTCCGCTTCGGAAACGGCCGGGCCGCGGCAGCTGCGCCGCACGCTCGAGGCGCAGGCGACCCCGATGCCGTGTCCCGCCGACTACGACCTGACCGGGGACGGGCTGCAGGACGCCTACTGCGCGGGGTACGAGGGGTACAACGGGTTTTACGGGCACGGCATGGTGACCGCGCCCGCCGCGGCACCGAGCGGACGGCCCGACCCGGCCCGGTGACCTCCGGCGTCACGTCAGGAGCAGTTTCGCGATCCGGCGCGTCGACGCCCACAGACCCACCGCGCCCAGGACCAGCAGGTACGCCAGGTTGATCAGCATGCCGCCGGACAGCAGGCCCGTCGCCAGGCCGCGCATCAGCTCGATCGCGTGGTACAGCGGCAGGCAGCGGACCACCCACTGCAGTGGCTCCGGGTACACCGACAGCGGGTAGAACGTGGTCGCGAAGAGGAACATCGGGGTCAGGCCCAGCTGGATGTAGTCGAACTGGGACGTCGACCGCAGGAACGTCACCAGTGCCATGCCGATCGCCGAGAACGCCAGGCCGACCAGCAGGGCCGCCGGGAGCATCAACAGCGCCCACCACGACGCCAGCAGCCCCATCGCCGCCGCGATCGCCAGGAACGCCACCGCGTAGATGCCGCCGCGCGTGATCGCCCAGCCGATCTCGCCCAGTGCCACGTCCAGCGGGCCGATCGGGGTGGCCAGCATCGCGTCGTACAGCTTCGCGTAGCGCAGCTTGAAGAACAGGTTGTACGTCGATTCGAAGACGGCGCCGTTCATCGCCGACGTCGCCAGCAGCGCCGGCGCCACGAACGCGACGTAGCTCATCGGGTGCCCGCCCGGTCCGGTCACCTCGGTGACCAGCCTGCCGAACCCCAGCTGGAACGCCAGCAGGTAGAGGAACGGCTCGACCGCGCCGGACAGGAAGATCAGCCAGCTGCCGCGGTACACCATGACCGAGCGCTCGACGAGCATGCGGGCGCGGCCCGCGTACAGCCCGGGCGGGAGGATGCGCAGCAGCAGCCCGGCCCGGGTGGTCTCCAGGGTCGCCATTCAGACCACCAGCCTCCGGTAGAAGGCCCGGTGCGCGAGCACCCACCCGGCCGCGAACAAGGCCGCCAGCACGGCGAAGTGACCGGCCAGCGCCCAGCCGCCGACTCCGCCGATGCTCAGGCCGCGAGCCAGCTGGGTTCCGTGCCACAGCGGCGAAAGCCAGGCCAGCCAGCGGATCGCGGCCGGCAGCTGGGAGATCGGGAAGAACGTGCCGGAGAACAACGTCATCGGCATCACCACGAAGCGGAAGATCAGCCCGAAGCGCTGGCCCTCGTCGAACGTCCGCGCCGCCAGCGCGGCCATCGGCGTGGTGCAGGCGAGCCCGGTGACGGTGCCGGCCAGGATCACCAGCAGCACGCCCGGGCCGGTCCAGGCGCCGAAGAACAGCGCGACGAACGCGTAGATCAGGCCCGCGAGCGTCAGGCGCAAGGCCGACCAGATCAGGTGCCCGCCGAACACCTGGCCCGGCGACACCGGCGTCGCCGTGACCGCGAGGTAGTCCTTCTGCCACTTGAACCCGGACAGCACGGGGTAGCTCGACTCGCCGACCGCCTGCTGCGCGGCGCCGGCCGCGAGCAGCGCGGGCGCGATGTACTGCAGGTAGGACAGCCCGCCGGTGACCGCGCCCGGCCGCACCTGCGAGCCGAACCCGAGGCCCATCGCGGCGAGGAAGAGCACCGGCTGGAGGCCGGTGGAGTACAGAGTGGACAGCCAGTGGCGGCGGTACCAGGTCCAGTGCCCCTCGACGCGCAGCCAGGCGCCGTGCCACTTGCCGACCACGCGGCCGGTGGATTCGACGGTCGTCATCAGTCCACCAGCGTCCGGCCGGTGAGCCGGAGGAACACGTCCTCCAGCGAACTCCGGCGCACCAGGCTCGACAACGGCCGCACCCCGCGGGAATGGGCGTGCTCCAGCGCGTCCTCGCCGTCGTCGCTGTACATCAGCACCCGGTCCGGCAGCACCTCCACGCGCTCCGCCAGCCCCTCCACCCGCTGGGCCGCGCTCACCTGCTCCCCCGGCGGGAACCGGAGCTCGACCACCTCGCGCGTCGAATACCGCCGGATCAGCTCCGCCGGCGAGCCCTCCGCCGCGATGCGGCCGTGGTCCATCACCACCAGCCTGTCGCACAGCTGCTCGGCTTCGTCCATGTAGTGCGTCGTGACGATCAGCGTCGTGCCCTGGGCCTTGAGCCGGAACAGCCGATCCCAGAGCAGGTGGCGGGCCTGGGGGTCGAGCCCGGTCGTCGGCTCGTCGAGCAGCAGCAGTTCCGGGTCGTTGACCAGCGAGCGGGCGATCGTCAGCCGCCGTTTCATGCCGCCCGACAGCGGGTCGACCTTGTCGTCGGCCCGGTCACCCAGCTGAGCGAACTCCAGCAGCTCCTCGGCCTTGCGCCGGGCCGCGGCTCGGGACAGGCCGAAGTAGCGGCCGTAGATCAGCAGGTTCTCCCGGACCGTCAGCTCGACGTCCAGGTTGTCCTGCTGCGGCACCACGCCGAGGCGCGCGCGGATCCGCGGCCCGGCGGCCTCCGGGTCCAGCCCCAGCACGCGGAGGTCGCCGTCGGTGCGGGGCGACACGCACGCGATCATCCGCATGGTCGACGACTTGCCGGCGCCGTTCGGGCCGAGGAAGCCGAACGACTCCCCGCGCCGCACCTCGACGTCGATCCCGCGCACGGCTTCGAACTCGCCGAAGCGCTTCATCAGTGCCTTCGCCTGCACCAGTGCCGGTTCCCGGTCCTCCGAATCGTCCACGCTTCGCACCATAGGGCCCACCACCGACAAAAACCGAACGGATTAGCCGCGGACGGTCACGACCAGCGTCCGGGTCACCCCGTTGACCGTCACCGACAGGCGCGCGACACCCGGCCGGACCGCCGTCAGCACGCCCGTCGAAGGATCGAAGGAAACCACGCCCCGGCCGACCTTCCAGTCCGCGCTCACCGGGTACGACACGGGCACGTCGCGGGTCCCCTGCCGCAGGGTCGCGCGCACGTCCGCGCGCGCACCGGGCGCCAGCTCCGACGGCCCGGTCAGGGAAAGCGAGTCGACGTTCGGCCGCGTCTCGAACCGCACCGGCTGCGCGCGGTCGGCCGGGTCCACGCGCAGCAGCGTCCAGCCGACGAACCCGCCGTCGCCGGGCGCGGCCGCGGGTGCCTTGCCGGAGTTGCCGTTCACCAGGTACGGCACCCCGTCGACCCGCGACAGCGAGAACACGCCCGCGTGCGAGGCCACGGCGGCGGCCGGTTTGCCGGAGCGCTGCTCGAACCCGGTCAGCCACTGGGTCAGCAAGGTCGCTTCCTTCCGGTCGCCGAGCTGGGAGTTCCCGGTCGGGCTCGGATCCTGCACGGGGTGGTGCATGGCCACGACGACCCCGCGCACGGACCGGTCGGAAGCCGCCGAGCCGAGCGCCGACCGCAGCATCCGGACCTGGTCGAACCCACCCGCCCGCAGCGAGCCGCGGGAGGAGTCCAGGAGCACCAGCCGGATGCCGTGGACGTCGACGACCTGGTGCGTCACGCCGAAGGCGGCCTGGAAGTTCGCGAGGCCGTTGCCGCCTTCGGCTTCGTGGTTGCCCGGGACGTAGTACCAGGGCACCTTGCCGTCGAGCTCGTCGGCGATCACCTGCCGGGCCAGCACGAAGTCGGGCGCGGTGCCGCGGTCGACGAAGTCGCCGTTGATCAGCACCAGGTCCGGTTTCGCCGCGACGGCTTCGCGCAGCGCCCGCCGCGCTTGGGCGACCAGCGGCCCCGCCGGGTCGTCCGCGGTGAACTGGGCGTCGCTGACCACCGCGACCCGCAGGCCGCCCGCGAGCGTGCCGTCCGCGACCAGCGCGGGGTCGCGCGGGGCCGGGTCGGCGGGCACGGCCGTCACCGGCGCCACTTCGAAGGTCAGGTCGTCGAACACCAGCCGGCCCTCGTACTGCTGGTCCGGCACGTTCTCGACGGCGTAGAAGCGCGCCAGCCGCTGGCCGGAGGGCAGCCCGGCCGGGATCGCGGCGGTGACGTACCGCCAGCCCGTCCAGTCGACGCTCAGCGCAATGTCCACAATGGATGGAACATTCGCGGCGTCCCGCAGTTCCGCTCGCAGCCACGCGCCCTTGCCGTCGCCGTGCACCCAGAGCCCGATCTTCTGCGTGCCGTCGGGGACCGCGAGCGGGGACGACGGTGTCACGTAGGCCGCGCGCGTCGCCGTCGTCCCGGTGAGCCGGTAGTCGAGGGCGAGCCCGGCGCCGCCGTCGCGGCCGGGCGCGGCCGACAGCGCCGCGCCGGCGACCGCCGGGAACACCGTCGCCGTCCACCCCGCCGGATCGTCCAAAGAGGAGGCGATCCGGGGCACGGTGCCGACCGACGCGGCCAGGTGCGTGGTCAGGCCCGCGGCCGCCGCGGTGATCGCGGTCGCGCCGGACGCGGTCAGCGCGGTGACCGCGTACCCGTCGCCCGACGGCTCGACCCGCACGACGGAGTGGTCGTAGCCGAGCTTGACGTCGCCGGGCTCCAGCCAGGTGCCGTAGCCGTCGGCGTCGTAGCCGTAGACCTTGAACGTGCTTCGCGCCCCCACAGCCGACAGCGCGACCTGCTCGGTGCTGGTGCCCAGCCGGACCGGCTCGCCCAGCACCGAAACCGCCGTCTTCCCGGACGCCCGGCCGGAGCGCGCGACGACGTCGACGCCGCCCGCGCCGTGGCCGGTGACGACGCCGCGCGTCACGGTCGCCCGCCGCGGGTCGGAGGTGCTCCAGCGCGGGTCGGCGGCCACCGCGGCGCCCGTCTCGTCGTGGCCGTCGGCGACCAGGTGCCGGGTCGAGCCGGACAGCACGCGGTTCGCGCCGTCCGCCGCGACCGCCGGTGCCGGCGCGAATCCGGTGAGCTTGCCGCTGCCCGGCACGGTCGTGAAGCCGATCCCGTTGGGTACCAGGCGTTCCCCGCCGTCGGAAGGTGCGTTCCGGACGCTCGGCGCCGCTTCGCCTTCGTTGCGCGCCAGGAGCGTCGACGATCCGCCGCCGTCGAGGTTGACGGCGTCGTCGGCACCGAGGCTTTTCAGGTGGCGGGCCAGTTCGAGCTCGGTCATCCCGCGGCTGTCAGCCTGCCTGCCGTCCACGGTGGCCAGCCACATCTTCCGGCCGTCGGCGGAGAAGCCGACTGCGGTCCGCGGGTGCATGGCCACGGCGTCGACCGGCTGGACGACGCCGGCGCGGACCAGGACTTCGTTGCCGCCCACCGCGACCGCGATCTTCCCGGCGTCCGTGCGCGGCGCGTACGTGACGCCGACCGGGTCGCCCGGCTTGAGCGCGGCGAGCGCGTCCGCCCCGGCTTCGCGGGCCAGCAGCACGGTCGTCCCCGCCGCGATCGGCCCGTCGGCAGGCTGCTCGCGCACGGCGGCGACGACGCCGTCGCGCAGCTCCGCTTCGCGCACCCGGGACGCCCCGGCCACCGACGTCCGACGTCCCGAGGCGCCCCACAACGGCGTGTAGACGCCGATCGCGTCCGTACCGAGGACGGGGCTGTTGAAGTTGGTCGCCTGCACGGCACCGCCGGGCAGCGTCACGGTGGCTTCGAGGAAGACCGAAGCCAGCCGCGCCTTGCCTTCTTCGGTGATCGACGCGGTGAGGTTGTGCCCGGCGGCGGGGGCGGTCTGCAGCTGCCCGCGGTCGATGCCGACGCCGATCGGCGCGCCGGTGGCGGTGATGTCGAAGAAGTCGCCGTTGACGCCGGCCACCGCGCCCGCCCGCGCGACCTGCTGCGACAGCGGCGTGCGCGCGGAAACCGTGCCGGGACTCAGGTACGCCGGCTTCAGCACCTTGCTGTCCAGGTCGACGGCGAGGGTGTCGCCGCGGATCCAGCCTGCCGGGTCGAACCGGTCGAACTGGGTGAGCTTCAGCCCGGGCGCGACCTCGGTGGTCGCGCTGCCGGTGACGAGCCCGTCGTCGGGGTCCGCGGTGGCGAAGCCTGCCGGGCCCTCGTGGGCCGACGACGCGGCGGGCGCGGCCTCGACCGGCGGCGTGCCGAGCGGCGCGGCCAGGGGGTCGGCGTGGGCGGGGACGACGAACACCGTCGCGAACAGGGCGACGAACGGCAGCGCTACGCGTGACTTCTTCACCAGCTACCCCGGTATCGAGTGAGAGTGAGCCGGGATCAGCTCAGCGCAGCAGCACGGCCAGGGGAAGGCTTCCGGGTGAACGCCGCCTGAATGGTCTAGAACACCATCAGGGGGTGAGGGGCGCCTCGAGCAGCGCGGTCGCGGCGTCGCCGTCGATCCGAGGGACCGGGCCGGTGCGCTTCCACAGGCGCAGCAGGAGATCGCGCGCGGGGGCTTCGACGCTCGCCGCGTCGGCGGCGGCCGAACCCAGCGCGGGCGGCTCGCCGGGGTGGACGGTCCAAACGTCGCCGGTGTCGGTGGCGCGCAGGGTGACGGGCCCGGACAGCCGCGGCACGGCGTGCCACCGCGTCACGCGCGGCAGCATCGCGCCGAGGACCTCGTCGACGCCGTCCGCGGCCACGGCCGGGTCGAGCACGTGGTCGCTGCCGAGGTCGGCGAGGTGGATGGCGGTCTCGTGCACCTGGCGGCGGTACCAGAACGCCTTCGTCTTCCCGGTGCCGCCGAAGTGCCAGCACGGGTCTCCGGGGTCGGCGGCCTCGAGCTCGCCGAGCAGGAGCTGCGCGCTTTCGGAGTACCACGCCACGAGGTCGTCGCTCGCGCCGGTGGCGAAGTCCTGCGGGTGCACCTCACCGGTGCGGACGATCGTCGCGGCCCAGCGGTGCACGTTGCCCAGGTGCGTCGCGAGGTCGGTGACGGTCCAGCCGGCGCAGTCGGGCACCGCCGCGGCCGGGTCGGCGGTGCGCAGCGCGTCGGTGAACGCGCCGGTCAGCTCGGCCAGCACCGGCACGTAGGTGCGGGGCGGGAGCGGCATCGTCGTCATGGGGTCTCCGGGGCGGTCCGGGGCCACGCGAGCGCGTGGCCCCGGGAGCGGATCACAGGTCGGGGAACCAGAGCTTCAGCTCGCGCTCGGCCGACTCCGGCGAGTCCGAGCCGTGGACCAGGTTGTACTGGGTCTCCAGCGCGAAGTCGCCGCGAATGGTGCCCGGGGTGGCCTTCTCGACCGGGTCGGTGCCGCCGGCGAGCTGGCGGAACGCCGCGATGGCGCGCGGGCCCTCGACGGCGAGCGCGACCAGCGGGCCCGACGTGATGAACTCCAGCAGCTCGCCGAAGAACGAACGCTCCTTGTGCTCGACGTAGTGCTCCTCGGCCAGGGCGCGCGGAACGGTCCGCAGCTCGAGGGCGGCGAGCTTCAGGCCCTTGCGCTCGATCCGCGAGATCACTTCGCCGACGAGGCCGCGCGCGACGCCATCGGGCTTGACCAGGACCAGCGTGCGTTCAGTCACGACGGTATTTCTCCTTGGTGCGGTGGGTTCGGTGCCGTGGTTTCGGTGCGCGCGAGCCTAGCCGACCCTGTTCAGCGGCCCGCCGGGTGCAGTGTCTTCGACCACAGCGAGGTCCCGGTGGCGTCACGGAGATCGACCGTGAGGTCGCCGCTCGCGCCGTCGACGTTCAGCTCGCCGAAGTGCTGGAAGCCGTCGATCGGGGCCGTGTTCGCCGACGGCGGGGCGTGCACGAACACCGCTTCCGGGCCGAACGTCGGGTCCAGCGTGTTCGGCCCGAACGCGCCCGCGTTCAGCGGCCCCGACACGAACTCCCAGAAGGGGTCGAAGTCCTGGACGGCCGCCCGGTCCGGCGAATAGTGGTGCGCCGCGGTGTAGTGGACGTCCGCGGTCAGCCAGACGACGTTGCGGACGCGGCGGCGCTGGATCTCCCGCAGCACCCACGCGAGCTCGGTCTCCCGCCCGCCCGGCGCGCCCGGCAGGTTGTTCGCCACCGCTTCGATCGCGGTGCCGTCCGGGACGACAAGGCCCAGCGGCATGTCGGCTTGGACGATCTTCCACGTCGCCGTGCTGCGGCCGAGCGCGTCGGCCAGCCAGCGGGCTTGCGCGTCGCCCAGGATGTAACCCGGCTTCGTCCGGTCCGCGGTGTTGGCGTTGCGGTAGGTCCGCATGTCCAGCACGAAGATCTCGACGCGCGAGCCGTAGGGGAAGCTGCGGTAGACGCGGCCGTCGACGGCCTGGCGCGAGTCGATCGGGTGCCATTCGTGGAACGCCTGGTACGCCCGCGGCGCGAGGACGTCGACGCGCTTCTCGGTGTAGGCCGGGTTGTCGAGGATCTTGCCCGGGTACCAGTTGTTCAGGACTTCATGATCATCCCACTGGACATAGGCCGGCACCTGCGCGGCGAAGCTCTTGAAGTGGTCGTCCAGGCGGTTGTACGCGTGCTGGCCGCGGAACTCGTCGAGGGTCTCGGCGACCTTCGACTTCTCCGGGGTGACGACGTTGCGCCAGGTCCGGCCGCCGGGCAGGGTGACGGTCTCGGTCAGCGGGCCGTCCGAATACACCGTGTCGCCGCTGTGCAGGAACAGGTCCGGGCAGCGGGCGGCCATCGCCGAGAAGATCGTCATGCCGCCCAGCTCGGGGTTGATCCCCCAGTTCTGGCCGACGACGTCGCCCGACCAAACGATCCGGGTGTCGCGGCGGCCGACCGGTGCGGTGGCGAACCGGCCGGTCAGCGGCTCGCTCGTGGTGCGCCCGTCGAGTGCTTCGGCGGTCACGCGGTAGTGGTACCCGGTGCCGGGCCGCAGCGCCGCGACGCGCACGCGGCCGGTGCCGCCGCTGCCGGGACCCACGAGCGGGCCGGGCACGCGGCGGGCGTGCCGGAACGACGGGTCCCGGGCGATTTCGACGACCAGGCGCGACGGCCGGTCGGCGCGCGACCAGACGATCGCCGAGCCCGGCGTGACGTCGCCCGACTGGACGCCGTGGGTGAGCACCGGCCGGTCGCGGCGGACGAGCGGGACCGCGGCGAAGGCCGTGGACGGCACGACGAGGCCGGCGGCGACCGCGGTGGCGCCGGTGAGCCCGGCCTTGAGCAGCGTGCGGCGGGAGTGGGGGGTCGGTTCGGTCATGCGCGGTTTCTATCCCGCCGCGGCCAACGCCGGTTTGCGCGCGGGTGAACGAAGACCGGGGGTTTCCCCCATGGGCGGCGGTCGTCGCCGTCGGTAGCGTGGCGATCACGACAAGGGGGTACGAATGACGCACATCCGCAAGGCGCTGGCCGTTTTCGCGGCGGCGCTCTCCGTCACCGCACTCGGGACCGGGGTCGCGACGGCGGGGGAAGCCACCGCGAAAGCCGTCCTGCGCTACACCGAACACGGCGTCCCGCACATCGTCGCCGAGGACTTCGGTGGCCTCGGCTACGGGTACGGCTACGCGGCGGCGACCGACAACGTCTGCGAGCTCGCGAAGATCTACGTCACGGTGAGCGCGCAGCGGTCGCGGTACTTCGGCCCGGACGGCGAAGGCTATCCGTCGCTGTCCGAGGCGAAGAACAACCTGCACAGCGACCTGTTCTTCCAGCAGATCAACGACTCCGGCGTGGTCGACCGGCTGGCCGCGCAACCCGCGCCGCAAGGGCCGCGGCCCGAGGTCCGGCAGATCGTTTCGGGCTACGTCAAGGGGTTCAACGCTTTCCTGGCCCGCACCGGCCGGTCCGGCATCACCGACCCGGCCTGCCGCGGCGCCGGCTGGGTCCGGCCGATCACCGAACAGGACTTCTACCGGCACTTCTACGCCATCGCGGTCACCGGTGGCCTGGGCTTCGTCACCGAGGGCCTGTTCGCGACGCCGCCGTCCGGCACGGCGGCCGCGAGCCCGGGCACGGCCGCGCAGCTGTCCGCGAGCCTGCGCGACGGGCTCGGCAAGGGCGGGCTCGGCAGCAACGGCATCGCCATCGGCGCCGACGGAACCGCGGCGGGCCGGGGCAGCGTGCTGCTCGGCAACCCGCACTACCCGTGGCAGGACGGACGGCGGTTCTGGCAGAGCCAGCTGACCATCCCGGGCCGGTTCGACGTCGCCGGGGCGAGCCTGCTCGGCATGCCGTTCGTGATGATCGGGCACACCGCGGACGCGGCCTGGACGCACACGGTCTCGACCCCGGTCACGTTCGGCCTGTTCGAGGTGCCGCTGACGCCCGCCGACCCGACGACCTACCTGGTCGACGGCAAGGCCGAGAAGATGACCTCCCGCGAGGTCACGGTCCAGGTGCGGCAGGCCGACGGCACGCCGAAGCCGGTCCGCCGGACCTTCTGGTCGACGCGGTACGGCCCGGTCCTGGACGACGTCGGCGGGTTCCCGGTGCCGTGGACGGCAAAGTCGGCGTACACGCTGCGTGACGCCAACGCCACGAACCTGCGCGGCCTCAACACGTGGTTCGAACTCGACCAGGCCCGCAGCACCGCGGACGTCGCCGGCGCACTCGGCCGCACGCAGGGTGTGCCGTGGGTCAACACCATCGCCACCGACCGGGCGGGCAACGCGCTCTACGCCGACGTCCAGGTCGTCCCGCACGTCACCGACGAACTGGCGAAGGCCTGCAGCACTCCGGTGGGCCAGGAGACGTTCGCCGCCGACGGACTGCCCATTTTGGACGGTGGGAAGTCGTCGTGCCGGTGGGGTTCGGACCCGGGCGCGCTGGAGCCTGGGATCTTCGCGCCGGCGCGGCTGCCACAGCAGCAGCGCCGGGACTACGAGCTGAACACCAACGACAGCGCCTGGCTCGCGAACGCCCGCGCCCCGATCACCGGTTACCCGCGGATCGTCGGCGACCAGGGCACCGAGCGCAACCCGCGCACCCGGGAGGCGCTGCTCACCGCCGAAGCGGGCGGGTTCACCACGGACTCGATGAAGAAGATGCTCTTCGCCGACCACAGCCTGTTCGCCGATCTGGCGGCGGGGGACCTGGCGAAGCTGTGCGCGTCGTTCCCGGACGGGCAGGCTCCTTCGTCGGCCGGCCCGGTTCCGGTCGGCCCGGCCTGCACGGCACTGGCGAGCTGGGACCACAGCTACACGCTCGACAGCCGCGGCTCGTTGTTGTTCCAGCGGTTCGCCACGCGGCTGGGCGACGTTGCCCGGTTCACCGTGCCGTTCGACCCGAAGGCCCCGCTGACCACGCCGAACACGCTCAACGTCGGGGACGCCGGCGTCCGGAAGGCGTTCGGTGACGCGATCGCGGAGCTTCGCGCGGCGGGCCTCGCGCCGGACGCGCGGCTGCGTGACGGCCAGTCCGTCACCCGCAACGGCGAGCAGATCCCCATCCACGGCGCGCAGGGCTTCCTCGGCGTGCTCAACGTGATGACCCCCCGGTGGGACCCGGCGCGCGGGAACACCGAGGTCGTGCACGGCTCCAGCTACATCCAGGTCGTCGGCTTCAGCGGGCGCGCGTGCCCGGACTCCTCGACGTTGCTGACGTATTCGCAGTCGGCCAACCCGAAGTCGCCGTACTTCAGCGACCAGACGAAGCTCTACAGCCGCGGGGAATGGGTGCAGGAACGCTTCTGCGAGGCCGACATCCTGCGCTCCCCCGCGCTGCGGGTGGTCGTGCTGCGCTGACCGCCCAGGCGGAGGCGGGCGCTCAGCCGCCCGCCTCCGCCGACAGCGCACGCAGATCGGCGAAGGCCTCGTCGAGGTGCGCGTCCAGGCTGCGCGCGGATTCCCGGATCCACGCTCCGGCCGCGTGGTGGAAAGTGATCCAGCCGACGTGGGCGGCCAACGCGGCGAGCCGGTCGCCGACTCCCCGCCCGCGCAGCGCCGCCGCCAGGGCATCGGCCATCGCCGCGGCCTTGGCCAGATCGCGCTCCCGCAGCGCCGGGGTCGCGGCGATGACCGCCAGCCGCGGTTCGGCGAACGGCCGGTTCTCCGCCAGGGTCCGCCCGGCCGCCCGGAAGGCGCGGATCAAGACTTCGAGCGGCGCCAGGTCCACGGGCGCGTCGGCCACCGACCGGGTCAGGTCCGCCCGCAGGGCGGCTTCGCCGTCGAACAGCACTTCGCGCTTGTCCGGGAAGTGCCGGAAGAACGTGCGCTCGGTGACGCCGGCCCTGGCGGCGATCTCGGCCGTGGTGGTCCGGTCGAAACCACGCTCGGCGTACAGCTCCAAAGCCGCCTGCTGGAGGCGGCGACGCGCATCTTCTCCGCTGCGTGGCACCCCGTCAGGCTACCCGTAACGCCAGTGACTGACACTACGCGGTAGGGTTTGTAGCGTCAGTCACTGTCACTACCCTAAGAAGGTCCCCATGCACGTCTTCGTCACCGGCGGTTCCGGCCTGACCGGCCCCACCGTCGTCGCCGAGCTGATCGAAGCCGGTCACACCGTCACCGGCCTGGCGCGCTCGGCCGCGGCCGCCACCCGGCTGGAGTCGCTGGGCGCCACCCCGCACCGCGGCTCCCTGGACGACCTCGACAGCTTGAGCCGCGGCGCCGAAGCCGCCGATGGTGTCCTGCACATGGCCTTCGGCGGCGACTTCGCCGACCCGGACGACATGATGCGCCGCGACCGGACCGCGATCGAGACGCTCGGCCGAGCGGTGGAAGGCTCCGGCAAGCCGTTCGTCAGCACGTCCGGCACGCTGGTCATGCCGGCCGGGCGCAAAAGCACCGAGCAGGACGAGCCCGACACCGCCGGGATCGCCGCGTTCCGGATCGCGGGCGAGCGGGCTTGCCTGGACTTCGCCGATCGCGGCGTGCGCGCGAGCGTCGTCCGGCTCGCCCCGACCGTCCACGGCCCCCGGGACCACGGCTTCATCGGCATGCTCGTCGACACCGCGCGCAAGACCGGGAAGTCGGCGTACGTCGGAGACGGCGGCAACCGGTGGCCCGCGGTGCACCGGCTCGACGCGGCGGTCCTGTTCCGCCTGGCTCTGGAGGAGGCGCCGGCCGGCAGCGTGCTGCACGGAGCAGCGGAAAACGTCCGGTTCCGGAGCATCGCCGAGACGATCGCCCGGGGCCTGGACCTGCCCGCGGTGTCACTGACGCCGGAGGAGGCCGCCACGCACTACGCGAGCCCGTTCATGGCCATCGTGTACGGCTTCGACGCGCCGGTCTCCAGCACGTTCACACAAGATCTGCTCGGCTGGTCACCCCGCCACCCGTCACTGCTCGACGACGTGGTGCGGGGCGACTACTTCTGAGGGATCAGGCCCGGGGCGGCTGCTGGCTGGCCAGCGTGCCGGCCGCCATGCGGCGGGCGACGTCACGGCGCAGCCACAGCAGCCACAGCCAGACCGCCAGGAAGAGCACGCCCAGCACGGCGATCGCGGGCAGCCAGAACACCAGCGCGATCAGGACCCCCTGCAGCGCGAGGATCACCGGCACCGCCCACGGGCGCTTGACGAACCCGCAGGTCAGCAGCAGCACCACGGCCACCGCGATGACCGTCCAGCCGGTGCCGGTGGACAGGCCGCCGCCGAGCTTGTTCACCACCGGCAGGGCGAGGGCGACCGTGATCGCCTCCATGATCAGCGTCCCCGACATCACGCCGCGGAAGCCCTTCATCGGGTCCTTCGGCTTGGGGACCTCCTGCGAGGTCACGCAGGCTCCTTCCCGAACAGCGTGCGCGCCTCGCCCGCGGTGACCACCGAGCCGGTGACCAGCACGCCACCGCCGGCGAGCGGCTCCTCGGGGTCGTCGCTGGTCTCCACCAGCGCGATCGCCGTCTCGATCGCCGTCTCCAGGTCCGTCTCGGCGACGACGCGATCCTCGCCGAACACCGAGATGGCCAGCTCGTTGAGCTCTTCCAGCGGCATCGAGCGGGGCGAGGAGTTGCGCGTCACGACGATGTCCGAAACCACCGGCTCGAGCGCGTCGAGGATGCCGTGGGCGTCCTTCTCGGCCATCACGCCGACCACCGCGACGAGGCGGCGGAAGGCGAACTCCTCGGAGACGCCGGCGGCGAGCGCGCGGGCGCCGTGCGGGTTGTGCGCCGCGTCGAGCAGCACGGTGGGCGCCGAGCGGACGCGCTCGAGCCGTCCCGGCGTCTCGACCTCGGCGAACGCCTCGCGCACGGCCTCGGCGACCAGCTGCCTGTCCTTGCCCGCGCCGAAGAACGCCTCGACCGCGGCCAGCGCGAGCGCGGCGTTCGCGGCCTGGTGGGCGCCGTGCAGCGGCAGGAAGATCTCGTCGTAGACCCCGCCGAGGCCCTGCAGCTTCAGCAGCTGCCCGCCGACGGCGATCTCGCGCTCCAGCACGCCGAACTCGCTGCCCGCGCGGGCGACCGCGGCGTCGACCTCGACGGCGCGGTCCAGCAGCACCTTCAGCACCTCGGGGTCCTGCTCGCCGATGACCGCGACCGAGCCCGCCTTGATGATCCCGGCCTTCTCGCGGGCCGCGCCGAGGACGTCCGGGCCGAGGTACTCGACGTGGTCGAGCCCGATCGGGGTGATGACGGCGACTTCGGCGTCGGCGACGTTCGTCGCGTCCCAGGCGCCGCCCAAGCCCGCTTCGAGCACCGCGGCCTCCACCGGGGCGTCGGCGAACGCGGCGAAGGCCATCCCGGTGAGGATTTCGAACTTGCTCATCGCGACGCCGTCCGCGGCCGCACCGTCCACCATGGACACGTACGGCGCGATGTCGTGCCACAGCTCCGCGTAGCGCGCGGCGGAGATCGGCCGGCCGTCGAGCGCGATCCGCTCGGTGACCAGCTGCAGGTGCGGGCTGGTGTAGCGGCCTACACGCAGGCCCATCCGGGTCAGCAGCGCGTCGATCATCCGCGCGGTGGAACCCTTGCCGTTCGTACCGGCGACGTGCAGCACCGGGTAGCCGCGGTTCGGCTCGCCCAGCAGCTGCGTCAGCGCGGAGATCCGGGTCAGCGACGGCTCGATCTTGGTTTCCGGCCAGCGCTGGTTCAGCTCGGCTTCGACGGCCATCAGCTCACGCCGGGCCTCCGGCCCGTCCGGGCTGCCGTACACCTCGGGTTCGCCCTGGTCGTCGAGCTCGTGCAGCTCGGCGTCCTCGGGCACGGTGAGGTCGGGCACGGGTCCGGTGGCGAGGTTGTCGCCGAGCTGGCCGACCCCGCCGATACCGCCGCGGGAGCCACCGCCCGCGTCGAAGGCGGCGTCGTGGGCGTCCAGCTCCGGGTCGTGGTCGTCGGACTCCTCGTACCCCGACGTCCCCAGTTCGTCGACGCCCGCGAAGCTGTCCAGATCCGACAGGTCCGGCCTGCGACCTGTCTCATCCTGCGGCACTGAATCTCCTCCGGCCTGGGGTTTCGCACTTGCGGTCCGAGTCTACGTGCGTGACTGGTGGCACTCTCGACGCATGCCGTTCAACCACAACCACCACTACCACCCGCTGCTGCTGGACCTGCTGCCGCCGGGCCCGGGGATCGCGCTGGACGTCGGGTGCGGCACCGGCCGGTTCGCCCGGCGGCTGGCCGCGACCGGGATGGCGGTGGAGGCGGTCGACGTCTCGGCGGCGATGGTGGAGGCGGCGGCCGGGCTGGGTTCGCCGGGACCCGGCGAGATCGTCTACCGGCAGGCCGACGTCACCACCGACGCCCTGCCCGAGGCTCACTACGACTACATCTCGTGCCTGGCGTCGCTGCACCACATGCCGTTCGAGACGGTCACCAAGCTGCGCCGCGCGCTGGTGCCGGGCGGCGTGCTCGTGGTGCTCGGCCTGGCGAAACCGAGCACGCCCGCGGACTGGGCGCTGACCCTCGCTGCGATCCCGGTCAACGCGCTCGCGCGGCTGGTCGTCTACGCCGGCGAGCGGCTGAACGGCGGCCCCGAAGACGGTCCGAAGGCCCCCGTCGTCGACGACTACCCGACGATGGCCGAGCTGCGCCGCGAGTCGGCCCGGCTGCTGCCCGGGAGCACGGTCCGGCCGCTGCTCTTCTGGCGCACGTTGATCACTTACCGTGAGCCGGGTGACGGGGACCCGACTGGCGGGTGAAGTCCGTCCCGTCGGCGGCCGGCGCTCGCTACATGTGGAAGGAGTGTTTCCGGAACAGAACGGGGTCTTCATGCGCACCACCCGGCTGCTCGTCGCCGTCTTCTCGGCAGCCATCCTGCTCCCCACCACCGCGGCCGCCGCGCCGGCCGCGGAGTTCCACCACTACGTCGCCCTCGGCGACTCGTACACCTCCGGGCCGTTCGTCCCGGTCCAGCGGCTCGATCCGCTCGGCTGCGGACGTTCGACGGCGAACTACCCGTCGGTCGTGTCGGCCGCGCTGCACGTCGGCCGGTTCACCGACGTCAGCTGCGCCGGCGCCGACACGGGCTCGATGACCCGGCCGCAGAAGGTGCCGCTCAACGGCACCAACGCCCCGCAGCTGGACGCGCTGCGCCTCGACACCGACCTGGTCACGCTCGGTATCGGCGGCAACGACTTCGACCTCTTCGGCAGCCTCGTCTCGACGTGCCCCGGCCTGCGGGCGGGTGACCCGACGGGCAACCCCTGCGAGGAGCACTTCGACGGCTCCGTCACCTCGGCGATCGACACCATCGGCCCGCGGGTGGCGGCGGTGCTCGCCGCGATCCACGAGCGGTCGCCCCGCGCGCGGGTCCTGCTGGTCGGCTACCCGCGGATCGCGCCGGAGCAGGGCTACTGCCCGAACGTGCTGCCGTTCGCCGACGGCGACTACGCGTGGCTGAACAGCGTCGAGGAAGCGCTGAACCGGATGCTGGCCGACACCGCGGACGCGGACGGGAAGGCCGAGTTCGTCGACACCTTCGGCCCGTCCGGCGGCCACGACGCGTGTGCGCGCGGCGGCTCGGCGTGGATCAACGGCAAGGACCAGAACATCTTCGAGGCGGCCGCCTACCACCCGGTGAAGGCCGGGATGGCCGGTGTGGCGGCGGTGGTGCTCAAAGCGCTGCGCTGACGAAGTCCAGCACGAGCCGGACGAACTCGTCCGGCCGCTCGGCCGGAGCTCCGTGCCCGGCGTCGATTTCGGCGGCGCGCGCCCCGGGGATCGCGGCGACCAGCTCCCGCTGCTGGTCCGCCGTGACAATCCGGTCGTGCGCGCTGCCGAGCACCAGCACCGGCGCGGTGATCTGCCCGAGCACGGGTCGCAGGTCGACGCCGCGGTCCGCTTCGATCTGCCGGTCGGCGCCGGGCTCGATCACCGTCTCGAGCACCTTGACGAGCTGTTCGTTGCTCTCGGCGGTGGCCTGCTCCCAGTAGCGCGGGCCGAACGCCATCAGCGGGAGCATCCGGGCGAACGTCGCATGGCCGTGGGCGAGCAGGTCGAGCCAGTAGCGGAACTCGGCGTCCTGCCGGACGTCGGTGACCGGCCAGGCGGCGTGCAGCACCGCCGAGCGCACCCGGTCCGGGCGGGTCCCGGCCAGGTGGGCCGCCACCACGCCGCCGAGGGAGTGCCCGACGACGTGGGCCGCATCGACCCCGGCGTGGTCCAGCACGGCCGCGGCCTGGGCGGCAAGGGTCTCCACGGTGAGCGGGCCGCCGCGGTCGGTGGTCAGGCCGGAGCCGGGGAAGTCCGGGGCCAGGACGGTGAACCCGCCGGCTTCCGCGATCAGCGGCCCCCACTGTTCGCGGGACGCGGCGGTGCCGTGCAGCAGGAGCAGGGCGGGGCCGCCGCCGGTCCGGTCGTAGTGGACGACGGCGTCTTCGAGGGTCACTTTCGGCATGGCCGGCTCCTTCAGGCGGTGATGGTCCGGAACGCGGCGGTGAACGCGCGCGGGTTTTCCTGGTGGGGCACGTGCCCGCACCCGTCGATGACGTGCACGCGGGCACCGGGTGTTTCCGCGGCGCAGCTGCGCGGCACTTCGAGCGGGATCTGGGCGTCGAGCTCGCCGTGCAGGTAGTCGATCGGCACGGTCAGCGATCCCAGCCGCGGCCGTGGGTCGTAGGTGGTGGCCTCCGTGAACAGGGCATCGATGTAGACCCCGGAGTCGAGCAGCTGGCGGACGGTCCAGTCGATGAGCTCGGGCGCCGCCTGGGGACCGAACCAGCCGGGCACCCAGCCGGCGAGGGTGCCGGGCCGGTCGTCGACGAGCTGGTCCAGCAGGGTGTGCACGGTGGCGAGCATGCCGGTGCCGGGCCAGTACCCGGGACCGTCGACCGCGACGACGCGCTCGACGAGCTCGGGCCGGGCGAGGGCCAGCTCGGTGGCGAAGACGCCGCCGATGCTCGACCCGACGACGGTGGGTTTCACGCCCAGCCGGTCGATCACCGCGGCGAGGTCGGCGGTGATGCCGTCGATGGTGGTGCCGTCGGCCGGGTGGTCCGAGCGGCCGCACCCGCGCCAGTCGAGCGTGATGACGCGGTGGTCGCGCACGAGGTCCGGCAGGCACGACTGCCAGACCCGGCCGCTGGTGCCCCAGCCGTGCACGAGCAGCAGGGCCGGGCCGGTGCCGGCGTCTTCGTAGTGGAGGCGGGTTCCGTTGACTTCCATGGTGGGCATGCCATGAGCCAACCGCGTCCGGCGGCGCTTTCCGATGACCATCCCGCTCGTACACTGATCACGAGGACTGATGAATGGGGGCGTCGTGGAGCTGCGTCAGCTGAGGTACTTCGTGACGGTGGCCGAGGAGCTGCACTTCGGCCGCGCGGCGGAGCGGCTGCACATCGTCCAGCCGGCGGTGAGCCAGCAGGTCCGGCGGCTGGAGCGGGAGCTGGCGGTGTCCCTCTTCGTGCGAACGACGCGAAGCGTGTCACTGACGGAGGCCGGGCAACGGTTCCTGCCGCGGGCGCGAGCCGTGCTGGCGGCGGCAGTCCGGGCGGTCGACTCGGTGGCGGAGTTCCGTCCCGCGGGGGCCCTGGTCCGCCTGGGGACCAGCGAAGGCCTCGGCGATCGGCTGGAGGTGCTGCTGGGAGCCTTCACGCGGCTGGCGCCTTCGGCATCCTTGGAGCTGGTCCACGCGCCGACTCCGCAGCGGCTCCAGCGGGTGCGCGACGGTTCCCTGGACGCGACCATCGTGCGGGGTTCCTGGCCCGGTGCGGGCCTCGACTTCACTCCGTTGTGGACGGACGAGGTCGTGGTGGCGCTGCCGGCCTCCCACCCGTTGGCTTCTTCGCCTTCCGTCGAGTTCGCTTCGCTGGCCTCGCTTCCGGCGCGGTTGAGCCCGCCTTCGCGCAATCGGCCGTTGTACGACCTGGTGGTGTCTTCCTGCCGCGAGGCGGGCTTCGAGCCGGTACTGGGCAAGGAGTTCACCACGGCGCAGGACACGCTGGGGACGCTGGGCTTCGGCCGTCCACACTGGACGGTGTTCTACCGGGCCCACGCGAACCTGCTGCCGGTGCCGGGCGTGGCGTTCCGGCCGTTGAAGAACCCTTCGCCTCGGATGCAGACGTCCTTGGCGACCCCGGCGGACCGGCGGCTGACGCCGGAACTGGTGGCGTTGATCGAAGCCGCGCGGACCGTCGAGGCGACCCCGTAACGGGCGGAACGTCACCGACGACCCTTACCGCGTGCCGGAAACTTTTCAGATGGACCGCGTAGACCGCATCGCCGACATCTTGTACGGCGTCGCGTCGGGAGAAGGCCTGATCGGGTACGCCCCTCTCGGCAGGCGCGTCGGTGTGCAGCCGAACCACCTGGGCGGCTTTCTCGAGCAGGTGTCCGAACGCGCAGCCGATCGGGACGAACCGCTGTGGAGTGCGCTCGTGGTGTCGAAGGGCAGCGGTCTGCCGAGCAGCGGGTTCTATGTTCTCGCCCGGCGTCTTCGCGACGAATACGCGCGTTTCGAGGACCACGAGATGTGGGCCCGGGAACGACGCCGGTGCTACGACGCCGCTCACTCCGCCTGAACCCACGGCGAAGCCCGGCACTCACCACCGAGTGCCGGGCTTCGTCGTCGAAACCTCAGGCAGCCGGGAGCGCCGCCAGCCGAGCCGTGATGCGGTCGATGTCCGCCGCCGCTGTTTGCTTGCGGGTTTTGATCTTCTCGACCACGTGCTCCGGGGCCTTCGCGATGAATGCCTCGTTGCCGAGCTTCGCGTCGGTCTGGGTCAGCTCCTTGCGGGCCGCCGCCAGGTCCTTCTCCAGCCTCTTGCGCTCCGCGGCGACGTCGACCGTGCCGGACAGGTCCAGCTCCACCGTCACCACGCCGTCCGCCAGGGCCACCTCCAGGGACGCACTGGCCGCGAACTCCGGGGACGGGGCCGTCAGGCGCACCAGTGACCGGACCGCCTCCTCGTGGCCGCCCGTGTAGCCCGCCAGGCGGGACGCCACCTTCTGGCCCGGCTTCAGGCCCTGGTCCGCGCGGAACCGGCGGATCTCCGTCACCAGCTTCTGGACGTCCGCGATCCGGGCGTCGGCCACCGCGTCGGCGTAACCGGACGGTGCGGACGGCCACGAGGCGACGACCAGCGACTCGCCGCCCGTCAGCGCCGTCCAGAGCTTCTCGGTGATGAACGGGATGAACGGGTGCAGCAGCCTCAGCACCGTGTCCAGCACGTGCCCCAGGACGGCCTGCGTCGCGGCGATGCGCTCGGCATCCCCTTGGTACAGCTGGACCTTGGCCAGTTCGAGGTACCAGTCGCACAGCTCGTTCCAGGTGAACTGGTAGAGCGCGCCCGCGACCTTCGCGAACTGGAAGTCCTCGAACAGACCGTCCACTTCGGACACCAGCGCGCCGAGACGCCCCAGGATCCAGCGGTCCGCCTCCGTGAGGTCACCCGGCGCGGGCAGCGGGGCAGCGACCGAAGCCCCGTTCATCATCGCGAACTTCGTCGCGTTCCACAGCTTCGTGCAGAAGTTGCGGGAACCCGCCGCCCATTCGTCGGCCAGTGCCATGTCCGCGCCCGGGTTCGCGCCGCGGGCCAGGGTGAAGCGGGTGGCGTCCGCGCCGTACGCGTCCATCCACTCCAGCGGGTCGATCACGTTGCCGCGCGACTTCGACATCTTCTTGCCCTGCGCGTCCCGGATCAGGCCGTGCAGGTACACGTGGTCGAACGGCTGCTTGCCGTCCATCTGGTGCACGCCGAACATCATCATCCGGACGACCCAGAAGAACAGGATGTCGTAGCCGGTCGACAGGACACTGGTCGGGTAGAAGCGATCCAGGTCTTCCGAAGACGAAGGCCACCCGAGCGTCGACATCGGCCACAGGCCCGAAGAGAACCACGTGTCCAGCACGTCCGGGTCCTGGGTCCAGCCCTCGCCGGACGGCGGCTGCTCGTCCGGGCCGACGCACACCACGGCACCGTCCGGGCCGTAGTACACCGGGATGCGGTGGCCCCACCACAGCTGGCGCGAGATCGTCCAGTCGTGCATGTTGTCGACCCAGTCGAAATAGCGCTTGCCCAGCTCCGGCGGGTGGATCTTGGTCCGGCCGTCGCGGACCGCGTCGCCGGCCAGCTTGGCCAGCTCGTCGACCTTGACCCACCACTGCAGCGACAGCCGCGGCTCGACCACCGTGTCGCAGCGCGAGCAGTGCCCGACCGCGTGCACGTACGGCCGCTTCTCGGCGACGATCCGGCCGGCCTCGCGCAACGCGGCGACGACCGCCGGACGAGCCTCGAACCGGTCGAGACCCTCGAACGGCCCGGGCGCGGTGATTTCGGCGCGCTCGTTCATGATCGTCAGCATCGGCAGGTCGTGCCGGCGGCCGATTTCGAAGTCGTTCGGGTCGTGCGCCGGGGTGACCTTCACCGCACCGGTGCCGAACGCCGGGTCGACGTGCTTGTCGGCCACGATCGGGATGCGACGGCCGGTGAGCGGCAGCTCGACCTCGGTGCCGACCAGGTGCGCGTACCGCTCGTCGTCCGGGTGGACGGCGACGGCGGTGTCGCCCAGCATCGTCTCCGCGCGGGTGGTGGCCACCACGATCGCGCCATCGCCGTCGCCGTAGCGGATCGACACGAGCTCGCCGTCGTCGTCGTTGTGGTCGACCTCGATGTCCGACAGCGCCGTCTGGCAGCGCGGGCACCAGTTGATGATCCGCTCGGCCCGGTAGATCAGGCCTTCGTCGTAGAAGTTCTTGAACACCGTCTGGACGGCCTTGGACAGGTTCTCGTCCATGGTGAACCGCTCGCGCGACCAGTCGACGCCGTCGCCGAGGCGCTTCATCTGGCCGAGGATCCGGCCGCCGTACTCGGCCTTCCACTCCCACACGCGCTCGACGAACTTCTCGCGGCCCAGGTCGTGGCGCGAAAGGCCCTCGCCGGCCAGCTGACGCTCGACCACGTTCTGCGTGGCGATGCCGGCGTGGTCCATGCCCGGCAGCCACAGCACCTCGTAGCCCTGCATGCGACGGCGGCGGCTCATCGCGTCCATCAAGGTGTGGTTGAGGGCGTGGCCCATGTGCAGGCTGCCGGTGACGTTCGGCGGCGGCAGTACGATCGAGAACGGCGGCTTCCCCGACGAGGCGTCGGCCGTGAAGTACCCGGCCGCTACCCAGCGGTCGTACATCGGTGCTTCCTCGGCGGCCGGGTCCCAGGCACCCGGAAGGTCGGTGGTCTGCTGCGGAGCGTTCTCGGTCACAATGGACAAGTCTACGAACTCGTCACGGCGGGTCACCCAGGGGGAAGGCACTCGGACGATGGCAGAGCCTCAGCAGCCGCAGGATCCGGACGACCAGCGCCTCGAGACGCACCCGGACCTGATGAACCCGGACTGGCGGAAACACGCCGAACGGGACGCCTGGCTGGGCGCGAAGAAGGACCTCCGGAAGCGCCGCAAACGCGAGCGCCGCACGGGCGGCTTCCAGCAGCCGGGCCACAGCCGCTGGCCGGGCGTGCTGGCCCTGCTCCTCGTGGTCGGCCTGGTTGCGGCGGCGATCATCGTGCACCAGATCCAGGGCGTCGGCGTCAACGAATTCGCGTACTTCGGGTAACGCCCGTCCCCCGCCGTCGATGATCAGTCGACGACCTTGGGGGGACGCACGTGGACGAGGACGACCTGTTCGGTTCGCACCCGGACCTGATGGACCCGGAGTGGCGCAAACACGCGCAGACCGACGCGTGGCTGGGCACGGAGAAGGACCGCAAGAAGTTCCGCAAGCAGCAGAGACGCGGCGGCCGGCAGCCCCGCGGGCGCTGGTGGGGGTTCGCCGCCTTCCTGGCCGTCCTGGCCGTGACGACCACGCTGATCGTGCTGGCCGGCCGCCGGCCCGCCCAGGACACCGCGGCGCCGGACCCGGCCCCGGTGCCGGCCGTCGCGGCGCCGAACCCGACCTCGGTGGCGGCCGTCGCGCCCGTCGACCTGGCCCGGCCGTACGCGCACACCCCCGCCGACATCTGGCCGAAAGGCATGGACGGCATCACCTCGCCCGCCGCGGCCGCGGTCGGCGCGTTCAAGGCCGCGGCGGTCGCGGACGCCTACGCGAAGGTCCGGCAGGCCATCGCCGCCGCCAACCTGGACCCCGCGCTGCTCTACCGGCACGATCCGGCCGGCTTCCTCGCCCAGTTCGCGCCGGACGACCGCGCCCAGCTGGCGCCGCGGCTGACCAAGAAGCCGAGCAAGGGCGACGAAGGCTTCGACGCCTACGTGACCGAGATCGCCGACGGCTACCACCTCCTCGACGCCGGTCCCCGTACGTTCGGCACCCTCACCGCGCACGCCGGCGACAAGCCCGGCGAACTGGCCGTGGACGCGAAGTACGTCGTCGCCTACGCCTTCGACAACGCCCAGCCGCAGGCGCTGACCAGCCCCAACGAGATCGTCAGCTTCCTGCGCGTTGACGAGACCTACGTGGTCGCCACCGGCTCCGGGCTCGCGAAGTCCAGCCGCGGGCTGTGGATCGACGGCGGGCAGAGCGCGCTCTGGTCGGTGGGCTGCGCCGCCGCCAAGGAGGGCTACCTGGCCCCCGGTTACGCGAACCCGCCCACCGGCGCCCCGGGCGCAGTCGACCAGGACGCCCCCGGCTACTACGACCCGAAGTACCCGGTCCCCACCCTCGACGACTGCTCGAACTGACTCCGTCGCAGCGGAACACGTCCCAGAGGAATAGGTCACAGCCGAGATACACAGTCTGGACTGCACAGTTAAACTGTGTACATGGGCGAAGTACCTCCGCACGTGGCCGAGAGCGCCGGCTGGATCCGCGGGGTCGTCGGGCAGCTGCACCGGCGGCTGCGCCAGGTCGACAACGCCGGGATCCTGACGCCGTCGCAGTCCGCCGTGCTGAACCGGCTCCACCGCGAAGGCCCGGCCACGCAAGGTGAGCTCGCCGCCGCGGAGCACGTGCGGCAGCAGTCGATGGCCGCCACCCTCGGCGTCCTCGACGAGCTCGGCTACCTCGCCCGCACGCCCCATCCGGCCGACCGGCGCCGCGTGGTGATCAGCCTGTCCGACGCCGGCCGCGACACCGTGCGCGGGATCCAGCAGCACCGCGACGAGTGGCTGGCCCAGGCCCTGCTGGACGAGCTGTCCCCCGCCGAGCTCGACGCCGTCACCCGTGCGCTCCCGCTGCTGCAGCGCATCGCGCAGCACTGAAAGCCGAAGGAGTTCCTCACGAGCACCGTCACCGCTCCCGCCAAGTTCGGCGCCCGCCTGGTCACCCCGCTGGTGGCCGGCGCGGTGCTCAACCCGATCAACTCGACGCTCATCGCCGTCGCGCTCGTGCCGATCGGGCAGAGCTTCGGTGCCGGCCCCGGCCAGACCGCCTGGCTGATCTCCGCGCTCTACCTGGCCACGGCGGTCGGGCAGCCGGTGGTCGGGCTGCTGGTGGACCGCCACGGCGCCCGCCGCGTCCTGCTCGGCGGCGCGAGCCTCGTGATCGTCGCCGGGATCGCGGGCATGGTCCCGCTCTCCGTCGGCTGGCTGACCGGGGTGCGCGTCGTGCTCGGCCTCGGCACGTGCGCCGGGTTCCCGGCCGCGATGGCCGTGCTGCGCCACCACGCCGAAGCGAGCGGCCAGGGCGTGCCCGCCCGGGTGCTGTCGCTGCTGTCGATGTCCGCGCAGACGGTGATGGTGATCGGGCCGACGCTGGGCGGGCTGCTGATCGGGCTCTTCGGCTGGCCCGCGATCTTCGCGGTGAACATCCCGCTCGCCGGGCTGTCGCTGGTGCTGGCGCTGCTGTGGGTGCCGAAGGACGACCGGGGCGAGCGCACCGCCACCCGGATCGACGTGCTCGGCATCGCGCTGTTCTCCGCGACCCTGCTCGCGCTCCTGTTCTTCCTGATGGACCCCGGCGCCGAGGTCTGGCTGCTCGCCGTCGTCGCCGCGTTCGGGGCCGCGTTCACGCTGGTCGAACTGCGGCGCGACACGCCGTTCCTCGACCTGCGGATGCTCGCGGCCAACGGCGCCATCCTGCGCACGTACCTGCGGCAGGCGCTGAGCTTCATGGCCATCTACGCGATCATGTTCGGCTACGTCCAGTGGCTGGAGACCACGCGGCGGCTGTCGGAGGAAGCCGCCGGGCTGATGCTGCTGCCGATGTCGGGCACGGCGGTATGCGCCGCGGCGTTCTCGGGGAGGGCGTCCGCCATCAAGGCGCGGCTGGTCATCGTCGCGGTGGCGCTGGCGGGCGGCTCGGCGCTGCTCCTGTTCGTCCACGACGGCACCTGGGTCGGCGCGCTGCTCGCGCTGGCCGCGTTGTTCGGCCTGGCCCAGGGCCTGACCAGCGTCGCGAACCAGACGACGCTCTACCGCGAGGCACCCGCCGGGCAGATGGGCACCGCGAGCGGCCTGTTCCGCACGGCCCAGTACCTCGGCGCGATCGTGGCCTCGACCCTCATCGCGCTCTGCTACGGGCCGCACGCGGACTCCGCGGGCCTGCACCGGCTGGCGATCGTCCTGGTCGTGATCAGCGGGCTCCTGCTGGTGGTCACCGTCGCCGACCGGGGTCTGCGCGCCGAAAACCCGTGACCCTGGTGGCCGCGAGCGATCATCCAGGCGCACGATGAACACATGACCCGTGAAGCGCCGGCGCAGGACGTGGACGAAACCCGCCTCGAAGTGGGCAAGCCGAAGGGCTGGGCGGCCGGGATACCGGGCGTCGCCGTGTCGCTCGCGCGCAGTGTCGAGCAGATGGGCACCGGCCGGACGATCAAGGCGTTGCGGCTGCTCAACCAGCGCGAAGGCTTCGACTGCCCGGGCTGCGCGTGGCCCGAACCCCGCGAGGTCGACGGCGAAAAGCGCAAGCTGGCCGAGTTCTGCGAGAACGGCGCCAAGGCCGTCGCGGAAGAGGCCACGAAACGCCGGGTGGACCGCGAGTTCTTCGCGAAGCACCCGATCGGCGACCTGGAAACCAAGACCGACTACTGGCTGGGCCAGCAGGGCCGGATCACCGAACCGTTCGTGCTGCGCGAGGGCGCCACGCACTACGAGCCGATCTCCTGGGACGACGCGTTCGAGCTGGTCGCGGGCGAGCTCAAGGCGCTGACCGACCCGGACGAGGCCATCTTCTACACCTCCGGCCGCACCAGCAACGAGGCCGCGTTCCTCTACCAGCTGCTGGTGCGCTCCTTCGGCACCAACAACCTGCCGGACTGCTCCAACATGTGCCACGAGTCCTCCGGCGCGGCGCTGGCGGCCACCACCGGTATCGGCAAGGGCTCGGTGAGCCTCGCCGACATCCACCGGGCCGACCTGATCGTCGTCGTCGGGCAGAACCCTGGCACCAACCACCCGCGGATGCTCTCGGCGCTTGAAGAGGCCAAGGGCAACGGGGCGAAGATCATCGCCGTCAACCCGCTGCCCGAGGCCGGGCTGATGCGGTTCAAGAACCCGCAGAACGTCCGCGGCGTCGTCGGCAAGGGCACGCCGCTGGCCGACGAGTTCGCCCAGATCCGCCTCGGCGGCGACCTGGCGCTGTTCCAGGCCGTCGGGCACCTGCTGCTGGCCTGGGACGCCGAGGCGCCCGGCGCGATCGTCGACCGCGACTTCGTCGACCGCGTCACCGAGGGCTTCGACGGCTACGCGAAGCACCTCCAGGAGGTCGACTGGCCGGAGATCGAGCGCGCGACCGGCCTCCCGCGCGCGCAGATCGAGCGCGTCGCGCGGATGATCGCCTCCTCCGAGCGCACCATCTACTGCTGGGCGATGGGCCTCACGCAGCACAAGCACGCGGTGCCGACGATCTCCGAGATCGCGAACCTCGCCCTGATGCGCGGGATGATCGGCAAGCCGGGCGCGGGCCTGTGCCCGGTGCGCGGGCACTCCAACGTCCAGGGCGACCGGACGATGGGCATCTGGGAGAAGATGCCGCAGTCGTTCATGGACGCCCTCGCCGCCGAGTTCGGCATCGAGGTCCCGCGCGAGCACGGCTTCGACACCGTCGACGCGATCCGGGCGATGCGCGACGGCCGCGGCAAGGTGTTCTTCGCCGTCGGCGGCAACTTCGCGTCGGCGACGCCGGATTCGGCGTTGACCGAGAAGGCGCTGCGCTCGTGTTCGCTGACCGTGCACGTGTCCACGAAGCTGAACCGGTCGCACGTCGTGCACGGCCGCACCGCGCTGGTCCTGCCGACGCTGGGCCGCACCGAACGCGACGTCCAGGCGGGCGGCGAGCAGTTCGTCACGGTCGAGGACTCGATGTCGCAGGTCCACACCTCGCGTGGGCGCCTGAAGCCGGCGAGCGAGCACCTGCTCTCGGAGGTCGCCATCGTCTGCCGGCTGGCCGAAAAGCTGTTCGGCGCGGGTCACGCCGTGCCGTGGCGGACGTTCGAGACCGACTACGACCTGATCCGTGACCGGATCTCGCGGGTCGTGCCCGGCTGCCAGGACTACAACCGCCGCGTCCGCGAGCCGGACGGCTTCGTGCTGCCGCACGCACCGCGGGACTCCCGCGAGTTCACCGGCACCGCGAACGGCAAGGGCAACTTCACGGTGTCGGAACTGGAGTACCCGAAGGTGCCCGAGGGCCGGCTGCTGCTGCAGACGATGCGCAGCCACGACCAGTACAACACCACCATCTACGGGCTCTCGGACCGGTACCGCGGGATCGAGAACGCCCGCCGCGTGGTCCTGGTCAACCCGGACGACATCGCGGCACTCGGCCTGGCCGACGGGGCCGTGGTCGACCTGGTCTCCGAATGGCGCGACGACCCGGACCGGCGCGCGCCGGCGTTCCGGGTCATCGCGTACCCGACCGCGCGCGGCTGCGCGGCGGCGTACTTCCCGGAGGCGAACGCCCTGGTGCCGCTGGACTCGGTGGCGGACAAGTCGAACACGCCGGTGTCGAAGGCGATCGTGGTGCGGCTCGAACCGGTCCGGGCCGAACCTCAGCCCTGAAAGTCCCGCTGCAGGGTGCCGGTCATGTCCGTGACCACGGCCTGCACGCTGTCCAGCGTCGCGGGCGGGATCAGCGCGGCCTCCGTGCCGCCGTCGGCGATGGCCAGGCCCAGCACGACGTTCCCGCTGCGCACGGCGGCCCACTGCTCGGAGAACCCGGACTCGTCGCCGACACCGGTGGCGAGCCGGACGCCCGAGTGGTCGCCGAGCGCGTCGGTCATCAGCTGGCTGGCCTTGGCGGCGGCCTCGTCCGCGTCGGACTGCGTGAACCGCACGACGGCGATCGTGACGAGCCGGTAGTCCTGCAGGTCGGGCTTCCCGCCGCCGAGGTCGCGGGCGAACAGGCGGCGGCAGTCGGTGACCTCGTTGCCTTCGCTGGCGCGGTCCTCGGGGATGACCTTGGTCTCGGCGGCCTTCACCGAGTCGGCCGCGATTTCGACGGTCCCGGGAGCCAGCTGCGCCTGTGCGTTCGGCCCGGGCAGCCGGCAGGCGTCGATCGCGCCCGGGTAGTGCGCCGAAGCGGACGCCGACTGGCACCCGGCACTGAGAACGGCGGAAGCGAGGATCGGCAAGATCCACCCACCGCGGGCAACGCTGCTGCGCATAAATTCCGGACTTTCCGTATTCCTGGAAATTGACTTTCCGGATCGCCCACCCGATCGGGTGAACTTTCCGGCCCGTCACGTGGTCCAGCCTCGTCAACGGTCACCGCACGATGCCTCACCAGTGCGGCAGCGTCAAGACCAGTGCCCCGCGTGGTCCACCGTGGTCCGGTGGGGCGGCGTGACCTTCAGGCCTTTGCGGAATTCCGTGCGCATTTCCGGAAATCAGCGGAAAAGCCGGTACTTCGCCCGTCGATCAATTCACGCAGACGACCCCGCTCGAAGTGATCGGCTCGTCGCCATCCCCCGCGGGAGCGCCACCGCCCGCCGAAACGCCGGGGCCGGAGTACACCGTCCCGAGCACCACCTCGATGTGCCCGGCCGGGACCGACGCGGACTGCTGCGTCGTCAGCCCGCCCAGCAGCTTCGCCACCTCGGCGCCGCGCTCGGCGAGGCCAGGACCGAACCGGACCAGCGAGGTTCGCCGGGACTCCGTGTTGCCGGTCGCGTCCGCCGTGAACCCCTTGTCCCGCAGGATCCCCGCCACGCGGGCCGCGAGACCGCCCTTCGGGCTCGCGTTGGAGACGTCGACGGTGACCGGGGCGGCCGCCGGCGGCGCCGGAGCCGCGCTCCCGATCAGGCTCGCCGCGAAGGCCTTCACCGCGGCCGGGTCGACCTGCACCGCCGTCGCCTTGGGGTTCGCCGGGTCGTACCGGTAGTCGACGTTGACGACGGGGATCGTCGCGAACTGGATGCCGCCGCCGCTGACCCCGCGCATCTGCCCGACGAAGTCGAGCAGGTTCCACGAGGCGTCCAGCACCACCGAGCGCTTAACCGCGTCGATCAGGTCCGAGAGCTTTCCCGGATCGGCCAGCGTGCCCGCCGACAGCACCTGCCTGGCCAGCCCGGCGAGGAACACCTGCTGACGCCGCACGCGGTCGAAGTCGCCGCCCCGGAGGTTGTCGCGCTGCCGGACGAAGGCGAGCGCGTCCGCGCCGGAGATCCGCTGCGGCCCGGCAGGGAAGTCGGCGCCCGAGTTCTTGTCCTTGGTGGCGGCCTTCAGACAGACGTCGACGCCGCCGACAGCCTTGCTGATCTCGGAGAAGCTGAGCAGGTTGACCTCGGCGAAGTGGTCGATCTTCACGCCGGTGAGGTCCTCGACCGCCTGGCGCGTCGCGCGCCGGGCGGCGGTGAGCGCGCCCTGGTCGATCTTCGCCTTGTCGGACTCGCCCGCGGTGCGCAGCCGCCGCGCTTCGGCCGCCTTCGCCCGCCCGAACGCGGCGTTGATCTTCCCCTTCCCGCCCGGCATCGACACGTAGCTGTCCCGGGGGACGGAGAACGCTTTCACCTCTTTGCTGCCGTTCGGGATCCGCAGCACGATCAGGGTGTCGGTGAGGTCGTCGCCGTTGGCGCCGGCCCGCAGCTCGCGCAGCACCTCCGGCGCCAGCGGCTTGCCCTGGTTGTCGCTCCGGGAGTCCCGGCCGACGAGGAGGATGTCGAGCGAGCCGTCGGCGGGCTGTTCCCCCGGCTTCGTCTCGCCCTCGGCGTCGATCACGCTGTCGCGCGTCACCTCGTCGAGAGCGTGGAGGTTCGAGTAGCCGTATGCCGTACCGCCGAACACGGCGAGGGCCAGCCCCGCGACGACGATCTTCCCCAGTGGATGCACGCCTCCTCGACGCTTGCGGACCGGCATCCGCTGCACGCGTGAGCGGAGTCACATCCGCAGGTGCGAGGCGCCGTTGAGATCGAGGATCGTCCCGGACGCCCAGGTCGCTTCGGCCGAGGCCAGGTACACCACGGCCGCGGCGACCTCCTCGGGCGTGCCGACCCGGCCGAACGGGCTCTGCGCGCGGACGGCGTCGTCGATCCGGTCCGCCACGCGCTCGGTGGCGGTGAAGCCGGGAGCCACCGACGTCACGGAGATCCCGTGGGGTGCGAGGGAGACGGCCAGCGACTGGCCGAGTGCGTGCAGCGCGGCCTTGCCGGCGCCGTACGCGGGGTGGTCGGGCTCGCCCTTGAACGCCCCGCGCGACCCGATGTTGACGATCCGGCCCGGCACCCCGCGGCCGATGAGGTGCCGGGCGACGCAGTAGCTCAGGTTGGCCGCGCCCACGAGGTTGACGTCGAGGGTGCGCCGCCAGATCCGCTGCCAGTCCGCGTACGACACCGAGTCGACCGGGTGCGCGGTCCCGGCCGACGGCGCGACGGCGGCGTTGTTGACCAGCACGTCGACGCCACCCAGCCCGGCCTCGGCGGCGTCCGCGATGCGCCGCACGGCTTCGGGGTCGGCGAGGTCGCCGCCGACCAGCACGTGCCCTTCGCCGGGCAACGCTTCCAGGGTCGCCTCGGCGTCCGCAGCCCGGTGTCCATAGTGGACGGCCACGCGGTGGCCCCGCGCCGCGAACGCCGTGGCCACCGCGCGCCCGATGCCCCGGGACGCGCCGGTGACCAGGACTCCCCCGCTCATCCGAACAGCTGGACCAGCTTCAGGAACAACTGGTAGACGCCGTACCCGAAGGGCAGCACCACCCACGCCCAGGCCAGCACGATCAGCGGCACCCGGTTGGGCTTCGTCGTGGGCTCGCTCATCAGACCTCACTCCTCGCGGCCGCGGCGACCGGCTCGTGGTACTTCTCCTTGACCGGCCGCACCAGTTCGTTGGCCACGAAACCGACGACGAGCAGGCCGATCATGATGTAGAACGACGTCGTGTACAGGTCGGGGCCGGACTTGCCGGCCGCCTTCTCGCTGTCGGCGATCCGGTTGACGATCAGCGGGCCGAGCACCCCGGCCGCCGACCACGCGGTGAGCAGCCTGCCGTGGATCGCGCCGACCTGGTAGGTGCCGAAGAGGTCCTTCAGGTACGCCGGGACCGTCGCGAACCCACCGCCGTAGAACGACAGGATCACCATCGCGCACAGGATGAACACGAGCTTCGACGAGTTCTGCGTCAGTGCGATCACCAGGTACAGC
The DNA here is from genome assembly GCF_040638285.1 of Amycolatopsis sp. NPDC026612. Classification (NCBI taxonomy): domain Bacteria; kingdom Bacillati; phylum Actinomycetota; class Actinomycetes; order Pseudonocardiales; family Pseudonocardiaceae; genus Amycolatopsis; species Amycolatopsis sp. NPDC026612. The sequence goes on along the minus strand of NZ_JBEZYB010000035.1, from coordinate 27,133 downwards.
AGCGCACCGACCCCGAGGTAGGTGCGGTAGATGTTCTTGCGGCCGACCAGGTCCGATGTGGACGACCAGACGAACCGGCCGAGCATGTTGCACAGCGACAGCAGCGCGACGAACCCGGCCGCCGAGGCCACGCCCACCGGCGTCGACGTCCCCTTGAAGAAGTCCTGGATCATCGGCGAGGCCTTTTCCAGGATGCCGATGCCCGCGGTCACGTTGAAGCACAGGACGACCCAGAGGCACCAGAACTGCGGGGTCTTGAGGGCGTTGGCCGCCGACACGTTCGCCGTCGTGATCATGGCGGCACCGTGGTCGGTCTTCGGCTCCCAGCCCGCGGGCTTCCAGTCGTCGGCCGGGACCCGCACGAGCAGCCAGCCGAGCGACATGAACACCGCGTAGACGACGCCGTGCACGAGGAACGCCGTCGCGATGGTGCCGGTGGTCGGCGCCGTGCCCAGCATCGACGACGACCACGGCGAGGCGATCAGCGCGCCGCCGCCGAAGCCCATGATCGCGATCCCGGTGGCCATGCCCGGCCGGTCCGGGAACCACTTGATCAGCGTCGAGACCGGGGAGATGTAGCCGATGCCCAGGCCCACGCCGCCGATACCGCCGTAGCCGAGCACGACCAGCCAGAACTGCCCGGTCGCCACGCCGAGCGCGGAGACGAGGAATCCGCTGGCGAAGCAGCACATCGACACGAACATCGCCCAGCGCGGGCCGTTCTTCTCGACGAGCGTGCCGCCGAACGCGGCCGACAGCCCGAGCATGACGATGCCGAGCTGGAACGGCAGCGAGCTCTGCGTACCGTTGAGGTGCAGGGTCTTCTCGAGCGGGGTCTTGAAGACACTCCACGCGTAGGCCTGCCCGATCGACAGGTGTACCGAGAGGGCCGCCGGCGGCACCAGCCAGCGCGTCCAGCCCGGCGGTGCCACGATCCGGGAGCGGTCCAGGAAGCCGGGAGCCATCGGTTCCCTCCGTATTCTGAGGATGATGGAGGGAATGTATTACCAAAAACCCGGTGTTGCACCATACGAGTGTCAAACTTTCGGGCAGGGAAAGGTGTGCCGATGGGCAGGGTGACCGTGCGCAGGCCGGTGCGGCGGATTTCCGCGACCGGGGACCGGCGCCGCCCCGACGCGCTGGCGGCCGAGGAGCCCCTGGAGCTGCGGGTCGGCGGCAAGGCGCTGGCCGTCACCATGCGCACGCCCGGGAACGACGTCGAACTGGCCCACGGCTTCCTGCTGTCCGAGGGGGTGATCGGCGGCCGCGAGGACATCGCGGTCGCCCGCTACTGCGACGGCGTCGACGACCAGGGCCGCAACACCTACAACGTGCTGGACATCGCGCTGGCCGACGGCGTCCCGCCGCCGGACACCGGGGTCGAGCGCAACTTCTACACCACCTCGTCGTGCGGGGTCTGCGGGAAGGCCGCGCTCGATGCGGTCAAGCTCCGCACCCGCTTCTCCCCCGCCGAAGCCGCCTTCGCGGTGAAGACCGAGATCCTGTCCGGCCTGCCGGACGCGCTGCGCACCCGCCAGAAGGTGTTCGCCAGCACGGGCGGCCTCCACGCGGCGGCGCTGTTCACCCCGGACGGTGAACTCGGCGTCGTCCGCGAGGACGTCGGGCGGCACAACGCGGTCGACAAGGTGCTCGGCTGGGCGGTGCTCGAAGGACGCGTGCCGGCGCCCGGGTACGGCCTGCTGGTGTCGGGGCGCGCGTCGTTCGAGCTGGTGCAGAAGGCCGCGATGGCCGGCATCGGGCTGCTGGCCGCGGTGTCCGCGCCGTCGTCACTGGCCGTCGAGCTGGCCGAGGAGAACGGCATGACGCTCGTCGGCTTCCTCCGCGGCGACTCGATGAACCTCTACACCGGCGACCACCGCATCCTGACCTAGCCACTCCTCAATGCCGGGGCAGGTACTTCGTCGCGGCCATGATCCCGAAGACGACAGCGGCCAGCACCACCACGATCATCGCGATCAGGACGAGCAGCACCACGCAGCCGCCGATCCCGTCGCGTTTGCGCATGCCGTCACCCTAGTCACGCCCCAGCCGGGCGGCTCCTACGCCGAAGCCACCCAGTTGCCGTGGAACCCGTGCGGCACGCGGTCGGGCAGGTGGATCGCGGCCACGGTCTCCAGCGTGCCCGCGTCCAGGATCGTCAGGTCGCTGCGCTGCGTCGCCGGGTCGAAGACGAAGCCCATCAGGACGCCCTCGTCCTCCGCCGCGTCCTCGTGGCACGGCACGAAGACGAACTCGCCGGGCTGCCGTCCCCCGCCGAACGCGCGCTCGTCCCGCGCACCGGTGTGGAAGTCGTGCTTGAACAGCGAGCCGCCGGGATCCGCGCCGCCGTCGGCCGACATCGCGTAGCCGTAGCGGTGGCGGCGGCCGACGAGCCGCTCGTCCACGCGCGGGAACTCCTGGCCGCGGTCGTCGAGCCGTTCCTCCAGCACCTTGCCCGCGGCCAGGTCGACCGTCCAGCGGTCCAGGGTCGGGCCGCCCTCGTCCGGGCCGTGCAGCTCGGTGTCGAACATCTTCGGGTGCCGGACGACGTCGAGCACGACGCTGTCCCCGTCGTCGTAGGCGTTGAGCGGGTGGAAGACGTAGCACGGCTCGACGTCGAACCACCGGACGTCCCGGCTGCCGCCGTCGCGCGGCATGACCCCGATCCGCGCCGGGTACTTCGGGTCCCAGCGGTACGGGAGGCCGCCGTTCGCGCCGAGCTTGCGGGCCATCATCGCGGTCACCGGGTCGGGCACGCGGACCTTGCCGACCATGGCCGACACCACCAGCTTCGCCGGCGTCCGCAGCGCAGCCGGCACGCTCGCGGCGACCGCCATCTCGGCGTTGAACGTCACGGGCAGGTCGTAGAAGACGACGTGGTTCTCGGTCAGCGAGAAGTCGTGCATCATCGGCGATCCGGTGACCTCGACGTCGACGGTGCGGCGGACGTGGCCTCCGGCGTCGATGACCGAGTACTGGACCTTGCTGCCCATGCCGAAGAAGTACGAGACGGCGTGCAGCTCGCCGGTGCGCGGGTCGCGTTTCGGGTGGGCGGTGTAGCCGCCGGGGAGCGTGCCGTCGAAGTCGCAGCGGCCGGCGGTGTCGAGCTCGTCGGTCAGCTCGTAGATCGGCGCGCCCGCCTCGACCAGGGCGAGGGTCTTGCCCGCGTGACCGATGACGTTGGTGTTGGCCCCGAGCGCGTCCAGCCCGCAGAACCGGCTCGCGTCCTCGCCGTTCAGCGTCGCCGCGACGGAGGGATTGCGCACCCACCGGTTGCGGTACCACTCGGCCTGGCCGTCGCGCAGGCGCACGCCGTGGACCATGCCGTCGCCCATGAACCAGTGGTAGGCCTCGGGGTCCACTTCGGAGAGCGGATTGGGGCCGTTGCGCAGGTACCGGCCGTCGAGGAAGTCCGGGATCCGCCCGGTGACCGCCAGGTCGGTGATCGTGTGCTCCCGGCTGACCGGGGCGAAGTTTCCTTCGAGGAACTTGTTGCCCATGTGACCACTCCACGGATTACATAACTCGGTTATAGAACTAGGTATAACAGGGTTATGAAATACTGGCAAGCATGAGCCCGAAACCGCGTGCGACCGACGTCAGAGCCCGGCTCGTCGAGGCGGCCATCCGGCTGCTCGACGAGAACGGCCCCGAAGCCCTGCAGGCCCGCAAGCTGGCCGCGGAGGTCGGCGTCTCGACGATGGCGGTGTACACGCACTTCGGCGGTATGGCGGCGCTGGTAGACGAGGTCGCGCGCGCCGGGTTCGTGACCCTCAGCGCGTGGCTGGCCGAGGTCGGCGAGACCGGCGACCCGGTGGCGGACATCTTCAGCCTGGCCCGCGCCTACCGGCAGGCGGTCGCCGAGCAGCCGCAGCTGTTCGCGGTGACGTTCGGCCAGTCCGCGCCCGGCGGCAAGCGGGCGACGCTGTCCGACTTGACCACCGAGGAAGGCCGTGAGGCCGCTCAGGAGGGCCTGGAGGCGTTCGCCCACATCGTCCGGGCGACCGAGCGGGCCATCCGGACCGGCCGGTTCCGGCCCGCGGACGAGTACCAGGCGGCCGCCCAGCTGTGGAGTGCGCTGCACGGATTCGTCACACTGGAGGCGTCGGGCCACTTCGGCCCCGGCGAGCAGGGCATAGACCACATCCTGATCCCCCTCGGGATCACGCTGGCGGTCGGTCTCGGGGACACTGTGGAGCAGGCCGGACGCTCGGCCGAGGCGGCGAGGGCGGCTTGGCGGGCTTGGACGGCCCGGCGAGCGAAGACCGGAAACGCTGGGCAGGGTGAGAACGACTAACCCGGCGAGAGGGGCGCGAGGGGAACGCGGAGCGGGTGCGCGGCGTCCTGGTAAGGGGCAGGGGGACGGAGACAGGTGAACGAGGAAAACGGCGGGAACGCGGAGCCCTCCGGGGCGGTCGCGGAGGCGGTCCAGGGCGCCCGGCGGTGGCTCAGCCGCCGTTCGGTGCTGATCGCGGGCGCGTCCGGGCTGGCCGTGACCGGCCTGGCCGCCGGCACCGCGACCGGCAAGCTGCCGTTCAGCCAGGCCCTGCAGCGGACGCTGGGCGTGACGTCGTCGAACCCGACGACCCAGCTGGGCAGCACCCGCGTCGAGCGCGTCTACTCCGCGGCCCGCGGGCGGATGGTCGACCTCGTCTTCATCCTGCCCTCGAAGACCCCGCCGAAGGGGCTGCCGATGTCGCTCGCGCTGCACGGCCTCCACGGCAACGCCCGCAGCGCCGTGCCCACCGGCACGCTCAAGCAGCTCGCCAGCGACGTCGCCCGCAAGGCGGTCCCGGCGTTCGGCTTCGTGGCCGTCGACGGCGGCGACAACTACTGGCACCAGGTGCACCCCGGCGACGACCCGATGGCCATGCTGCTCGAGGAGGTCCCGCAGTGGCTGCGGGCCCGCGGCTTCGCCGGCCCGACGGGGCAGCCGTTCGCCTGCACGGGCATGTCGATGGGCGGGTTCGGCGCGCTGGTGTACACGCGCCGCCGGGTCGAGCGGCGCCAGCCGCCCGCCGCCGTCGCGACGCTGGCCCCGGCGCTGATCACGGCGTGGCCAGAGATGGCCAAACGCCACATCTTCACCGGCATCCAGGACTGGACGGCCCTCGACCCGCTCCGCCACATCGACGAGACCAAGGGCGTGGCCAACGGCATCTGGTGCGGCACCGAGGACTCCTTCATCACCGGGGTCCGCCGCTACATCGAGGCCGCCCACCCGGCGGTCGCCCACACCGCGCACGGCAAGCACGGCGACTCGTTCAACCGCACGGCGGTCCCCAGCCTGATCAGCTTCCTCGGCAAACACGTCCCCCGCGCCGACTGAACCAACCCCACCTGGGTGGGTACGCGGGCCGGCCGGGTGGGTCAGCGGGTGAAGTGGACGCGGGTCGTGGTGCGGCCCGGGACCCAGTACGTGCGGACCAGGTCGGCCACGCGGTGCACCAGCAGCAGGCCACGGCCGCCCAGCGTCGTTGCCGGCGGGGGGATGCGGCCGGCCAGCGGCTCGGGGATCGTGCCGCCGTCGCTGACCTCGCCGACGACGTGCGACGGCTCCGCCCACAGCCGCAGCACGCCGGTGCCGCCGCCGTAGAGGACGCTGTTCGCCGTCAGTTCGGCGATCGCCAGCGCGAAGTCGTCACGGCGGGGCCGGCGCAGGCCGTGCCGGGCCGCCCAGATCTCCGCGAAGCCGCGCAGCGACGCCAGCTGCCCGAGGTCGAACCCGCGCTCGACGGCACCGGACGGCGGCTCCAGGGGACGGGTGAAGTCCGCGCGGACACCGTCGGGGTCGAAGCGCGAACTGATGAACGGCCCGGCCAGGCCCCACAGCTCCGGGTGCGTGCGCTCGGCGTCGGCCAGGACCGGCGACGGCAGGGCCCCGACGTCGTAGGGGCAGAGCACCGCCAGGTCACGCCCGGCGAAGGCGTTGTTGATGAGCGCTTCGTGCTCCACGCACGCCGGGTACTCCGTGTCGGTACGGCCGGCCCAGATCGGCTCTCCCACGATGCGCACCGGGCCGGCGTGCTCACCGGCGAAGGCGTGCAGCACCGACGGCAGGATGGCACCGGGATTGCGACCGGCCCGCTCCATGTCGATCAGCCGGACTTCGTCCGCGCGGCCTTCCAGGGCCTTTTCGATCAGCAGCAGGTTGCGGCCGGGAACGGCGACAGCCGCGGGCTCGCCCCGGTCGAGACCTTCGAGCAGGAACGGAATGACACCGTCCAGGTACTCGGTGTCACCGCGATAGAAAAGTGCCGGATGCCGGAACGGGCTGAGGGCATCTACCACGGAACTGGCTTACCCAGCTCCGGGCGGTTCAAACGGTCCGGACGCCGGAATTTCATTCGACCCAACGGCCGACGACGGCGATCAGCCAGAAGCCGACGATGGTGGCGAGCGCGAACACCAGCACCCAGTTGAACAGCTGACGCCGCTCGGTCGCGCCGCGGGCCTGCCGCAGCCCGTACGCGGCGACGACGAACAGCGGCACGGGGATCAGCGGCAACGGCGACAGCCGTGCCACCACGGCCACGACGCACGTGCCGGTGAACACGGCCAGCATGCCCATCAGCACGCGGTTCAGCCAGGGGTACCGGTCGGCGACGGACGCGATCACGCGTTCGCTCAGCTCGCGGAACCCCAGAACCGGCCCGGCCGGGGCGATCCCGGCGGGTTCCGGGGCCGGCGGTGGCGGCGCTTGCACGCCACCACCGGGAGCGGCCCCGGAACCCGGGAAAGAGTCAGCAGTCATTCAGCTTTCCTGTCGGGTCTCCGGGCCGGGTGACCCGGAGACGCCCGGCCTCAGGCCGACTTCTCGCCGCGCTCGCTGCGCGTGCGCCGCGTCGGCTGCCGGGCGACGATCGTCGGGTTCACGTTCTCCCGGACGGTCTGCTCGGTGATGACGACCTTCGCCACGTCGTCGCGGCTCGGGATGTCGTACATGACCGGCTGCAGCACCTCTTCCATGATGGCGCGCAGCCCGCGGGCACCCGTGCCCCGCAGGACCGCCTGGTCGGCGATGGCCTCGAGCGCGGTCTTGGTGAACTCGAGCTCGACGTTGTCCATCTCGAAGAGCTTCTTGTACTGCTTCACCAGGGCGTTGCGCGGCTGGGTGAGGATGCTGACCAGCGATTCCTTGTCCAGGTGGTTGACCGTCGCCACGACCGGGAGCCGGCCGATGAACTCCGGGATCAGCCCGAACTTGATCAGGTCCTCGGGCATGGTGTCGGAGAAGACGTCGCTCTCCTCGATCTCGGACTTGGTGCGGATCTCCGCACCGAAGCCGAGGCCGCGCTTGCCGACCCGCTCGTTGATGATCTTCTCCAGCCCGGCGAACGCGCCGGCCACGATGAACAGCACGTTCGTCGTGTCGATCTGGATGAACTCCTGGTGCGGGTGCTTGCGGCCGCCCTGCGGCGGGACCGACGCGGTGGTGCCTTCGAGGATCTTCAGCAGCGCCTGCTGGACACCCTCACCGGAGACGTCCCGGGTGATCGAGGGGTTTTCGCTCTTGCGGGCGATCTTGTCGACCTCGTCGATGTAGATGATCCCGGTCTCGGCCCGCTTGACGTCGTAATCCGCCGCCTGGATGAGCTTGAGCAGGATGTTCTCGACGTCTTCGCCGACGTACCCGGCCTCGGTGAGCGCCGTGGCGTCCGCGATGGCGAACGGGACGTTCAGCAGCTTCGCCAGTGTCTGCGCGAGGTAGGTCTTGCCGCACCCGGTGGGGCCGAGCATCAGGATGTTCGACTTGGCGAGCTCGACCGACTCCTCCTTGGAGTCCTTCGGGCCGGCCTTGTCGTCCGCCTGGATCCGCTTGTAGTGGTTGTAGACCGCTACCGCGAGGGTCCGCTTGGCGTCTTCCTGGCCGATGATGTACTGCTCGAGGAACTCGTGGATGTCGGCGGGCTTGGGCAGCTCGTCGAGCTTCACGTCGCCGGCCTCGGCCAGCTCCTCCTCGATGATCTCATTGCAGAGGTCGATGCACTCATCGCAGATGTAGACCCCGGGGCCGGCAATGAGCTTCTTCACCTGCTTTTGGCTCTTCCCGCAGAAAGAACACTTCAGCAGGTCTCCGCCGTCACCGATCCGTGCCATGGCCGTTGACCTCGTCCCCTCCGGCGCGGGTTTCCGCGCCTGACGTGTGTTGCGACGGTGCGACCCGCGGTCAGGGGTGACCGAGCCGAGCCTCACGCATTGCCACTGACGGTACCCGTCCGATGCCGCGAGCGGGAACACCCACGAACTCCGGGAGCACGTCAGAGGACGACCCTAAACCAGGATGCCGGTGTGTGTCGTCTTCTCGACACACACCGGCCTGGCGGAACTACAGAGCCGACGCCTTGCGGTACGGCAGTACCTCGTCGATGATGCCGTACGACTTGGCCTCTTCGGCGGTCAGGATCTTGTCCCGCTCGATGTCCTTGCGGATCTGGTCCGCGTCCTTGCCGGTGTGGTGAGCCAGGATGACCTCCATCTGGCGCCGCACCCGCTGGATCTCGTTCGCCTGGATCTCCAGGTCCGAGACCTGGCCGTAGGTGCCCTCGGTGGCCGGCTGGTGGATCAGCACGCGCGAGTTCGGCAGCGCGTAGCGCTTGCCCGGCGTGCCGGCCGACAGCAGCACCGCGGCGGCCGAGGCGGCCTGGCCGAGGCAGTACGTCTGGATGTCCGGGCGGACGAACTGCATGGTGTCGTAGATCGCCATCAGCGAGGTGAACGACCCACCCGGCGAGTTGATGTAGATCAGGATGTCGCGGTCCGGGTCCTCGTGCTCGAGGTGCAGCAGCTGGGCCATCACGTCGTTGGCCGACGCGTCGTCCACCTGCACGCCGAGGAAGATGACCCGCTCTTCGTACAGCTTGTTGTACGGGTTCGACTCCTTGACGCCGTAGCTGGTGCGCTCGACGTAGGACGGCAGGATGTACCGCGACTGGGGGATGTTCGGGGCCCGGAAGTCGTCACCCGGGAGCCTGAAGTTGCTCATCGAAAGTCTCCTTGGTGCTTCGGGCTCAGCGGGAGCCCGGACGGGCGATGTCGGCGGTGAGGACGTGGTCCACGAACCCGTAGTCCTTCGCCTCCTGCGCGGTGAACCAGCGGTCCCGGTCGCCGTCCGCGATGATCTGCTCGACCGTCTGCCCGGTCTGCTCCGCGGTGATCTGGGCCAGTTCGCGCTTCCACTTGTTGAACAGGTCCGCCTGGATCGCGATGTCCGACGCCGTGCCACCGACACCGGCCGACGGCTGGTGCATCAGGATGCGGGCGTGCGGCAGCGAATAGCGCTTGCCCGGCGTGCCCGAGGAGAGCAGGAACTGCCCCATCGAGGCCGCCATGCCCATCGCGTAGGTCGCGACGTCCGGGCGGATCAGCTGCATGGTGTCGTAGATGGCGAACCCGGCGGTGACCGAGCCGCCCGGCGAGTTGATGTAGAAGCGGATGTCGGATTCGGCGTCGTCGGCGTCGAGCAGCAACAGCTGCGCGGTGATGCGGTTGGCGATCTCGTCGTTGACCTCGGAACCGAGGACGACGATGCGCTCCTGGAGCAATCGCTCGAACACCGAGTCGGTGAGGGTGAGCCCTGCGGTGCCGGTCCGCGCCTCGGGCGTGTGCTGCGTCACGTCTGCCTGCCTTTTCGCCGGCGGCGGCCCGTGCTGACGGCCGCCGCTGTCGTTTCAGATGCTTGAGATCTTGTATCCGACCCTAACGAACTTGGGCGGTGCAGAATGCCTGACACCGCCCAAGTTCGCTCACAGCTTCACTCCGCCGGAGTCTTCGCCGCCTCGTCGGTGACCTGCGTCTCTTCGGTTGCCGCGTCGACGGCCGGCTCGTCGCTGCCGAACAGCTCCGAGAGGTCGACCTCGGCGCCCGAACCGTCGGTCACGGTCGCCTTCCGCACCACGGAGGCGAGGGCCTTGCCGCGCCGCACGTCGGCGTAGATCGCGGTCAGCTGACCCGACTGCTGGGCGCGCTGGACGTACTCGTCCGGGCTGATCCCGAAGCGCTGGGCCTGGTAGATGATCCGCTCGGTGAGCTCGCCGTCGTTGACCGAGACCTCTTCCTTGTCGGCGATGGTGTCCAGCAGCAGCTGCGTGCGGACGGCCTTCTCCGACTCGGTGCGGGTCTCCGCGTCGAACTCCTCGAGCGTGCGGCCCTCGGCCTCGAGGGCCTGCGCGAACTGGGCCTCGTCGTGGTCGAACGGGTGAATCGCGTCGTGCTTGCGGTTCTCGATCTCGGCGTCGAGCACCTTCTCCGGGATCGGCACCTCGGTGCGCTCCAGGAGCTCGTCGAGCACCTTGTCCCGGGCCTGGACGCCCTGCTGCATCTTCTTGACGCGGGCGAGCCGCTCGCGAAGGTCGTTCTTGAGCTCGTCGATGGTGTCGAACTCGCTCGCCATCTGGGCGAACTCGTCGTCGGCCTCGGGCAGCTCGCGGGTCTTGACCGACTGGACGGTCACGGTCACCTCGGCGTCCTTGCCGGCGTGGTCGCCGGCGACGAGCTGGGTGGTGAACGTCTTCGTGTCGCCGGCGGCGGCCCCGACGATCGCCTCGTCGATGCCGTCGACGAGCTGGCCGGAGCCGATCTCGTAGGACAGCCCGGTGGTGCTGGCCTCCTCGACGACCTCGCCGTCGACGGTCGCGGCCAGGTCGATCGAAACGAAGTCGCCGGTCTCGGCCGGGCGCTCGACGCCGGTCAACGTGCCGAAGCGGGCGCGCAGCTCGTCGAGCTGCTCGTCGACCTCCGCGTCGGTCAGCTCGACGTCGTCGACAGTGACGGCGAAGCCGTCCATGTCGGGAAGCTCGATCTCCGGGCGCACGTCCACCTCGGCGGTGAACTCGAGCACGTCGCGGTCCTCGAGCTTGGTCACGTCGAACTCGGGGTTGCCGAGCGTGCGGACCTCGTTGGCGCGGACGGCCTCGATGTACTTGGCCGGGATGGCCTCGTTGACGACCTCGTCGAGCACCGGGCCACGCCCGATCCGGCTTTCCAGGACGCGAGCGGGCGCCTTGCCGGGCCGGAAGCCCGGGATGCGCACCTGCTGGGCGATCTTGCGGTAGGCGCGGTCGAAGTTCGGCTTCAACTCGTCGAACGGCACCTCGACATTGATCTTGACTCGCGTCGGGCTCAGCTGCTCGACGGTGCTCTTCAAGGTCTTCTCCTCGAGCGGTAACGATTGTGGTGGACAATCCTGCGGAAATGGCCCCGCCTCACCTGCAGACCGGGAGGTCCGAGTCTAGGCCAGTGGTCCGCGCGGCCGGGCCGGGGGCCACCTGCGGCGTCACTGCCCGAGCATCCGGCCGATCACCCAGCGCATCTGACCGGTCGCGTGCGCCACCGACCCGCTGGGCTGCACCAGGTGGGAGAGGAGCAGCCGGACGATCGCCTCGACCGCGACCGTCCACTCCGAAAGGGTCAGCCCGGCCTCCGGGTAGCTCCGCGCGAACAAGGCCGCCACTGTGTCGACCGAGCGCTCGAGCACGCCCTCGGGCCGGGTGGTCAGCAGCGGGAGGAAGTCTTCGCTGCCGCCCTTCGGGCACCCGAGCGCGATCAGCAGCAGCGGGTTGACCTTGGCGGCTTCGAGGGTCCGGCGGAACGCGGCGGTGACGCCGTCGACGGGACGGCCCGGGTGGGCGGCGGCGACTTCGCTCACCCGCTCGGCGAACCGCTCGGTTTCGCGCAGCACCAACGCCTCCGCGAGCTCGGCCTTGGAGCCGAGTTCGTTGTAGACGGTCTGCCTGCTGACGCCGACGTGCGCGGCCAGCTTGCCCATCGTCACCGCGGTCCAGCCGTCGCCGGCGATGAGGTCGGCGGCCGCGTCCAGCAGCCTGTCCCGGGTGCGCGGCGGGGCGAGATGGGTGACGGCCTTCACATGCGCAGCTTACCTCCCGCTTGCGTTCCGCTGGACGAGACCTTTTTTCGAAGCGTGTCGCGACGTTTACAAACCCCGGCGGGTTGTCTACGGTGACTCCCGCCTCGCCAGGAGCTTCTCGACCGAGGAGACCGCTCGATGCCCGTCGTCGATACCCCGCCGCGTGGCTCCCGGACGTCCGGAGCGCCCCCGTCGCCCGCGTCCGGCGTACCCGCCCCGCGCTCGGTGCCCTCGCCCCGCATCCCGCTGCCCCGCGTTTCGGTGCCCACGCTGCTGTTGTTCGCCGGTGGCGCCGCGCTGTGGGGCACCGCGACCTGGCTGCTGCTGGCCGGGATCGCGCCACCGGTGTTCACCGTTCCGCTGCACGCGATCGTCACTTTCACGATGTTCACCGTGGTGCACGAATCGGTCCACCACGCCGCAGGAAAGCTGACATGGGTCAACGAGGTGCTCGGCAGGCTGGCGATGCCGTTCGTCGCTGCGTACGCGTCGTTCCCGCTGCTCCGGTTCATCCACAGTGAACACCACCGCAACACGAATGCGGACTCCCACACCGATCCCGATGCGTGGACGTCACAGGGAGCCTGGTGGTCGCTGCCGTTCCGCTGGCTCACCATCGACTTCTGGTACGCGCGGTTCTACACGGACCGCGTCCGGAGCCGCCCGGCACCGGAACGGGCGGAGACGATCGTGGTGCTGTCCCTGGCGTTCGTCGCCGCCGCGACGCTGATCGCCTGCGGCCACGGCCGTGAACTGCTGCTGGGGTACGTGCTGCCGCAGCGGCTCGGGCTCGCCCTGCTGGCGTGGTGGTTCGACTGGCTCCCGCACCACGGGCTGCCCGCCGCGAAGCCGCGCGACAAGTTCGGCACCACGCGGGTGCGGGTGGGGCTGGAGTGGCTGGTGACGCCGATGATGCTGTTCCAGAACTACCACCTCGTGCACCACCTCCACCCCGCCGTGCCGTTCTACCGCTACCTGCGGGCGTGGAAGGACAACCGGGACGCGTACCTGGCCCGCGACGTCCCGATCATCACGGCGTGGGGCCGCGAGCTGACCCCGGCGGAGTACCGCGCGTGGCGGCGGCTGGCCGACGACCTCGGCGAGGAGCCCGGCCCGGAGCCACCGCCGCTCGGGCCGAGCCGGTTCCACCGGCTGCGGGTGCGGGAGGTCCGGCCGCTGACCGCGGACGCCGTCGCGATCACCTTCGACGTCCCGCCGCACCTGGCGGCGGACTTCCGGTTCACCCCCGGCCAGCACGTGGCGGTCCGCACGCTGGTCGACGGCCGTCCCGTGCGGCGGACGTACTCGATCTGCGCGCCGGCGGGCTCCGGCGAGCTGCGGATCGCGGTGAAGCGGCGGCCCGGTGGCGCGTTCTCCGGTTTCGCGACCACCACGCTGGCCGCGGGCGACTTCCTCGACGTGCTGCCGCCGTCGGGCGCGTTCACGCTCGTCCCGGACCCGGCGCGGACCGCGCACTACGTGGCGCTGGCCGCGGGCAGCGGCATCACGCCGGTGCTGTCCATCCTGGTCAGCACGCTCACCGCGGAGCCGCACAGCCGGGCGACGCTGCTGTACGTCAACACTTCGGGCGCGACGACGTTGTTCGCGGCCGAGCTGAGCGCGCTCGCCGAGGGGTTCGGCGGGCGGCTGCACGTCGTCCACTACCGCACCGACGAGCGCGACCCGGACCTGCACGCGCACCGGCCCCGGCACTTCGACACCGTCGGCGAGGCGCTCGCCATCTCGCACGAGCGGTACCAGCGCGGGCGGCTCGACGGGACGCGGCTGCGCGCGCTGCTGCAGAACCGGCTGCACCCGGCGAAGGTCGACGAGTGGTTCCTGTGCGGGCCGCGCGGCCTGACGGAGCTGGCCCGCCGCACCCTCGCCGAGGCCGACGTCCCGGAGGAGAACGTCCACTTCGAACTGTTCCGCGGCGCGGCGCCCCTGCGCGACCCGGCGGGCACGGCGGCGAAGGTCGCGGTGACGCTGGGCGGCACGACGACGTGCGTCGCCGCCCAAGCCGGGGAGACGGTCCTGGACGCGGCTTTGCGGGCCGGGTTCGAGGTGCCGTACTCGTGCACGGGCGGCGCGTGCGGCACGTGCCGGGCGACGCTGCGGCACGGCCAGGTCGACATGGACGTCCGCTACGCGCTGACGGAGGACGACGTCGCGGCGGGCCGGATCCTGACGTGCCGCAGCCGGGCGACGACCCCGGAGGTCGCGGTCGACTACGACCACCGCTGACCACCCGCTGTCCGCTCCGCCCGTGCCGCGAACGGCTCATCCGGGACGGGGGAGGTCTCGAATGCGCCATTCGCGGCGTTCGCCGATGAGCGCGGTCAGCCGGTTCCGGCCGGCGCGCCCGAGGGCGGCGTTCCCTGGCCGCCGCCCGGTGCCCGGCCCTGGGCGCCGGCCGACTCGCCGTCCGTCACCGATGTCGCCGTTGCCGTGCTGCCGGACTCCGTGGCCACCACCGTGACCGTGTCGCCCGTCGCCAGGCCGGTCGCCTGGGCCGACGTGATCGTGTAGGTCTTCGAGAAGCCGTCGTCGCTCTTCGCGGTCAGCGACGTCGCGCTCAGCTCCGTCACCTCACCCGTCTGCATGATCTTCGTGACGTAGCCGCCGTTGCCGTCGGAGGACACGTACTCCCCGTGCAGCGCCGCGCCCAGGCCGCCGGCCCGCATGCCGCCGGGGCCACCCGTCAGGCCGCCCGGGCCGCTCTGGGCATCGGTGGCCGCCGACGACGACGAGGCAGCCCAGATCGCCGCGCCCCCGCCGGCCACGATCACCGCCGCGACGACGCCCGCCGCGATCTTCTTGCCCGGCGACCGGGCCGGCCGCGGGTCCGGGCCCGGTGCGGGCGCCGCGCCCCAAGTCTGGTCCGGAGTGGACGGTGCCGGTGGTGTGGTCATGGTTGCTCCTTCACGAGATCCTTCGGTGCGACCAACGGTGACGGCGCTCGCTGTGCGCGGACTGTGCCTGTCGTCAGCCATTCCTGTGACCGGAGGAACGGCGGCCCCGCGACGGGCCGGTCACCGCACAGCCGCCTCACAGGCAGCACACAACCCGCACACACGGCGCCGACGGACGCTGGCTCCATGGCCGCGCGAACCATCCCGCACCGCCCCCGCCGGGGGCAGCTTTCGCTGCGCGCGAAACTGACCGGCTCGATGGTCGTGCTGCTCACCGTGGTGTGCCTGATCGTCGGGGTCGTCAGCGAGTTCGCGCTCGACATGTTCCTCACCCGCCAGGTCGACCAGCAGCTCTCGGCCGCGGCGAACCGCTCACTGGTGTTCGCGAGCAACGCCCGGCCGCCGGACGGCGGTCCGCCGCCGCAGAACCAGGGCCAGCACCCGCTCGGGCAGAACGTCGGCACGGTGAGCGCCACCTTCTCGGGTCAGGGGCTCGTCCGCGACGACAGCATCTCCGAGCACGGCGGCCGGCTTCAGCTGACCGCCGAGCAGCAGTCGGTCATGCTGTCGGTGCCCACCGACGGCAAGCCGCACACCGTCTCCTTCGACGACCTCGGCGAGTACCGCCTGCTGGCGCTGCCGGTCGCCGGGACGTCCGACGTCGTGGTCACCGGCCTGCCGATGAAGCCGGTCAACGACACGCTGCTCACCGTCGGGCTGATCCTGTTCGGCGTGGCCGCCGCGGGTGTGCTCGGCGCAGCCTTCCTGGGCGCGTTCGCGGTCCGCCGCACGCTGCGCCCGCTCGAGCGCGTCGCAGCCACCGCCGGACGCGTCACCGAACTGCCACTCGACCGCGGCCAGGTGGCGTTGTCCATCCGGGTTCCCGAGGGTGACACCGATCCGCGCACCGAGGTCGGTCAGGTCGGCTCGGCGCTGAACCTGATGCTCGGCCACGTCGCCCAGGCGCTGGAAGCACGGCAGGAAAGCGAAATCCGGGTCCGGCAGTTCGTCGCCGACGCCAGCCACGAGCTCCGCACGCCACTGGCCGCGATCCGCGGGTACGCCGAGCTGGCCGCCCGCGGCAGCGCGCTGGTGCCGCCGGACGTCGCACATTCGATGGGCCGCATCCAGTCCGAGGCCGTCCGGATGACGGCGCTGGTCGAGGACCTGCTGCTGCTCGCCCGGCTCGACGCGGGCCGCCCCCTGGACTTGCGCGACATCGACCTCACCCGGCTCGTCGCCGACGCCGTCGGCGACGCCCAGGTCGCCGGACGCGGGCACCGCTGGCTCCTGGAGCTGCCGCCGGAGCCGGTGCTCGTGTTCGGCGACGTCCAGCGCCTGCACCAGGTGCTGGCGAACCTGCTGGCGAACGCCCGCACGCACACCCCGCCGGGCACCACGGTGGTGACGGCGCTGACCCGCTCGGCAGACGGCAGCGCTGTGCTCACGGTGACCGACGACGGTCCGGGCATCGCGCCGGACCTGCTGCCGGACGTCTTCGAGCGGTTCGCCCGCGGCGACTCGTCACGCTCCCGCAACGCCGGCAGCACCGGGCTCGGGATGGCGATCGCGTCCGCCGTCGTCGTCGCCCACCACGGCACGATCGAGGCGCACAGCCGTCCCGGCCGCACGGAGTTCGCGGTGCGCCTCCCCGTGGCCGTGCCCGCACAGCGAGTGCACAGCATCGGCACAACCCGGCCCCAGCTCGGCACCGGACGCTGAGCTCATGACCGCTTTGACATCCGGGGCTTCGCCAGGGGCCGGGGGCTCCGCCACCCCGAGCCCCCGGGAAGAAGGCGCCATCGCCTCCCGCGAAACCGAAACCACCATGCCGCATCCAGCACCGGCTCGCCGCACCTGGCACCGGCCCGCGTTGGCCGCCCTCCTGCTCGGCACGGCCGTCCTCTACCTGTGGGGCCTCGGCGCGTCCGGCTGGGCGAACGCCTTCTACTCCGCGGCCGCGCAGGCGGGCTCGCAGAGCTGGAAGGCGCTGTTCTTCGGTTCCAGCGACGCGGCCAACGCGATCACCGTCGACAAGACCCCGGCCGCGCTGTGGGTGATGGGCTTGTCGGCGCGGCTGTTCGGCGTCACCGCGTGGAGCGTCTTGGTGCCGCAGGCGCTGATGGGCGTGGGCTCGGTCTGGCTGCTGCACGCGACCGTCCGCCGGTCCGCCGGTCCCGCGGCCGGGCTGGTCGCGGGCCTGGTGCTGGCCCTGACGCCGGTCGCGGCGCTGATGTTCCGGTTCAACAACCCCGACGCCCTCCTCGTGCTGCTGCTGGTGGCCGGCGCGTACTGCGTGGTGCGGGCGTGCGAAAAGGCGAGCCCGCGCTGGCTGGCGCTGGCCGGCGTCGCGGTCGGCTTCGGTTTCCTCGCGAAGATGCTGCAAGCGTTCCTCGTGCTCCCCGCGTTCGCGGTGGCGTACCTGGTGGCCGCACCGGTCCCGCTCGGCAAGCGGCTGCTGCACCTGCTCGGCGCGTTGGCGGCGACGGTGGCCGCGGCGGGCTGGTACCTGCTGGTCGTCGCCCTCTGGCCGGTGGCGGACCGGCCGTACATCGGTGGCTCGCAGACGAACTCGCTGTGGGAGCTGGTGTTCGGCTACAACGGCTTCGGCCGCATCACCGGCGACGAGGTCGGCAGCGTCGGCGGCGGCGCCGGCCGCGGCTGGGGTTCGACGGGCCTGACCCGCCTGTTCGGCAGCGAGATGGCGGGCGGAATCGCCTGGCTGCTGCCGGCGGCCGTGCTGGCGCTGGGCGCGGGCCTGTGGTTCACGCGCCGGGCCCCCCGCACGGACGCTTCCCGCGCGGCCCTGCTGCTGTGGGGCGGCTGGCTGCTGGTGACGGCGCTGGTGTTCAGCTACATGGGCGGGATCATCCACCCGTACTACACGGTGGCACTGGCCCCGGCGGTGGCGGCACTGGTGGGAACCGGGGCCGTCCAGCTGTGGCGCCTGCGCGCGCACCCGGCGGCATCCGGCCTGCTCAGCGGCGGCGTGGCACTGACGGCGCTGACGGCGTACCTGGTGCTGTCGGGATCATCGTGGCAGCCGTGGCTCGCCCCGGCGATCCTGGTCGGCGGCCTGCTGGCGGCGGTGGCGATGTTCTTCGCGGCCCACTTGACGCGCTGGGCGGCTTCGTCCGTCGCGGCGTTCGCCCTGGTGGTGTTGTTGTCCGGAACGGGCGCATACACGCTGGCCACGGCGGCCACGACGCACAGCGGAGCGATCCCGTCGGCGGGTCCGTCCTCGGGCTTCGGCGGCCGCGGTCCCGGCGGTTTCGGCGGCCCGGGCGGCTTCGGCGGCGGTCGCGGCGGCGGCCCGGGGTCGCTGCTGAGCACGACACTGCCCGGTGCTGCGCTCACGGCGTTGCTCCGGCAGGACGCGTCTCACTACACCTGGACAGCGGCCACGGTCCTGTCGAACACGGCGGCGGGGTACCAGCTGGCGAGCGGCGCCCCGGTGCTGGCGGTGGGCGGCTTCAACGGGACGGACCCGTACCCGACGCTGGAGCAGTTCCAGCAGTACGCGGCGAGCGGGCGGATCCACTACTTCCTGGGCGAAGGCATGACGATGCAGGGCACCAGCGGCTCGGACGCGGCCCAGCAGATCGCCGAGTGGGTCGCTGCGCACTTTGCGGCGTCCACTGTGGACGGCGTGACCGTCTACGACCTCACCGCCACCGCCTGAGACCCGACCAAAGCAGGGTGTGACGCCGGTCCGGACCCGGGCAACCTGGTCAAGGACCGGCTCACTCCGGCACACTGGTGGTGCCCAGGCGAACAGGAGTTCCTGCTGATGACCGAGCCATCCGTGCGGCCGGCCGCCTCCGCAGACCTGGAATCGTTCGCCTCGGCCCTCGGTGACCGCGGGTTCTTCGTCGATCGCTTCGAACGACAGCAGAAAGGTTTCGGCGAGCTGTTCCTGGCCTGGCTGGGCACCGCGCCGGCGGGCGCCGTCTACCTGTGGCTCGAGAAAGCCGAGGAGGAGCTCATCCACGAGCACCTGCCCGGCGTCCCGCTGATCACGCACCTGGAGGTCCACCCGGACCTCCGGCGGCTCGGCGTCGGCACGGCGCTGGTCGGCACGGTCGAGCGCCACCTCGTCGAGCAGGGCAAGGACCGGGTCGCGCTCGCCGTGCGGACGGACAACCACGACGCCGACCGCCTGTACAAGAAGCTCCTCTACCGCGACTGGGGTTTCGGCGAGGTGATCTGCTACGCGCGGACGACCCTGCCGGACGGCACGGTCCTGATCGAGCCGGAACAGTGTTTCGTGCGGGTCAAGGACCTGCTGCCGGTCACACCCGCGCCGCGGACGGAAGCGTGGCCGATCGCCGCTTCGCACCCGTGCTGAGCGGGACGTCGAAAGCGGCCGTCGCCAGCAACGGGATGCCCAGCGCTTCGACGGCGTGCCCGACACCCGAACCGCCGTGGTGGTCGCGCCGCAGGCCGGTGATCCGCTGCCGCCAGCGCACGCAGTCCTCCTGCCAGGCGCGGAGGTACTGCACGCACAGCTCGGGCTTGATCAGTTCGCTGCGGCCGATCGCCGCCCGGAGGGAGTCGGCCATCCGCACCTGCTGACCCGCGTCGATCGGCGACGCCTGCACCAGCTTGATCGTGTCCCGGATGATCCGGCGGCGGTCGGCGAGGAAGTCCCCCCAGTACGCCGCGTCGGCCTGGGCCAGGCCGAGGTGGCTGTCGAACAGCCCGAAGACGCCTTCGGCCAGGGTGTCGCCCAATTCCTCACCGCGGGCGCGACGGACATCGCGGTAAGGGTCGTAGTCCTTCTGGACCGCCGTTCCGGTGGTCGCCGACGGACGCAGTTTCATGCCGTCCAGCAGGAAGAACCAGTCTTCGTTGTAGATGTTCGGGAAGAACGAGCTGAACGCGGCTTCGCCGACCGCCAGCGCGCCGCCGCCGATGAAGGTGTCCTGCTTCTTCCCGGCGTCCCGGATCGCGTGGCACACGACGGAGTTGTCCGGCATGCCGGCGTTGGCCAGGCCGACCACCGCGTACTCGTCGAGCAGCCCGGCCGCGACGCCGAGGTCCGCGGGGTGGGGCAGCGCGATGTCGTCGTCCAGGAAGAGGATCCGCTTCCAGCCGGCGAGCACCGCGATGAGCAGCGCCAGGTTCCGCTTGAAGCTCGTGTCGGTCGGCCGCCGGAACCGGGTCAACCGCACGACCTGGTCGGTGGCGAAGTCCGGCACGAGCGCCGGGTCCAGCAGATCGGTGTCGATGGCGAGCGCGCGGACTCCGGCGTTCTTCGCCTCCAGGACCGCGCCGGAGATGGTCGACCGCTTGCTGCACAGGAAGAGCAGGAGGACACCGCGATCCCGGGCCACGGCGATGGCCTGCCGCAGGTAGGGGGCGGGGCGCGCGGTGGGCACGATGATCGCGTCCATCGCCGCACCGGAGACGTCCTCCGCGTCGAAGTGCGCCAGGAGGTCCTGGTGCGACTCGTGCTGCCGCGGGCTCACCCGGCAGCCTCGGGCCACTCGTGCAACCGGTTCTCCTCGAGGGTCCAGTCGGGGGTCATGCCCTGTCCACCGACGACAGGAACCCGGCTGATGATGCTGAAGGATTCCACGCCTTCGAATCGCCCACGCACGTAGTCCGCGTTCCGGTCGCGGAAGCGCGCGTCCGTCAGCGCGCGAACCGCTCCGAGGGTGCCGCGACCGTACATACCATTGCACACGGTTACGGTGCGCTTTTGGTTGAACGGACTTTTCCCGCGGTAGAAGTGGGCGACGTCTTCCAGCAGATGCTCTCGGCTGTCGAGCCGCGGCTCGAACATCTTCGACCGGCCGTCCTGCGGGACGCGGAACCCGCCGTGCTCGGCGTCGTCCTCCCGGCCGACCTGCTCCACGGGGACGTCCAGCCGCTGGATCACGTCCCGGGTCACCGAGTTCCAGTCGACCCCGCCGAGCAGGACGAGGTGGCTCGTGTAGTCGTCCGCCGCCAGTTCCTCGCTGGTGCAGAACTTGACGTTGCTGTCGGGGTTGCGCGAGCGGATGTGCCCGAACAGTTCGATCAGCGCGTCCGGGTCGGCGTAGGTGTACAGCGAGACGAAGTCGGCGCTCTCCGGGTCCGCATAGGACAGGTGCCGCCGGTACCTCTCCGGCAGCGGCGCGCAGACGATCGTGATGTTCTGGTTCTGCTCGAAGGTCCAGATGTCGGCCCCCGGGCCCGTCGGCGCGACGAAATCCTTGCCTTCCCGAAGCCACAGCAGCTCTTCCAAGAGCTCCTTGCGCCGGGCCCGCTCGTCGTCCGTCAGTTTGTCGACAGGGAGAAGACGCAGGGTGCCGCCGTCAAGGGACCGCCGGGTCGCGAAGAGCGTGGCGTAGGCCTCGAGCCGCCTGTTCGGCGGCGCGACCGGCTTGTCCGTGTTCTCCCAAGACGAGATCAGCGAAATGCTGAGCGGCTTGCTCCCGCCGAGTGCCTGGGCGAGCTGGGATTGGGTGAGCCCGGCCTCGGGCCACTGCGTCTCGCGCAGCGCACGCAGGCGGTGGGCCAGCGCCGACCGCGGCGACTGGGCTGGGGACACGACTCGGGCCACCCTTCAGGAAATTTCAGTACTCCCGATGAGGGCCCCGATACTACTCCCCGTCACTAGTGCGCCTGTCGGCACCCTGCCGAAGCTGGGACTGAAACGTTACGCCAGGCAGAACAGCCGCGCACCGAACAGATAACACCGATTCATCTCAGTTGATCCGGGGTACTTCACGCCTTACAGTCTCCTTGACTGAACTTCAGTTCAACCTGAAGGCAGGAGCGGGCCATGAGTACTCCAGCACGGGACCTCCCCCACCACAGAGCCATCGTGGCGGTCGACGTCGAAGGCTCGACGAGGCGGACGAACCCGGCCAAGGCTCACCTCCGCACTGTCCTCTTCGAGCTGCTGGACCAAGCCTTCCTGGCCGGCGGGATCACCAAGAAGTACCGCGACGGGTTCGTCGACCGCGGCGACGGCGCGCTGTGCCTGATCCGGCCCGTCGACCAGGCACCGAAGCCGGTGCTGCTCGCGACCGTCGTCCCCGCACTGGCCGAACTGCTCACCCGGCACGCCGAAAGCCACCCCGACCTGGCCTTCCGGCTCCGGGTCGCCGTGCACGCCGGCGAAGTGCACTACGACAGCCGTGGCCCGTACGGCGAAGACGTCGACATCGCCTGCCGCTTCGTCGACGCGCGGGAACTCCGGCGGCAGCTGAGTATCACCGCCGCTCCCCTCGTGCTCGTCATTTCACCGGAGATGCACCGTTCGGTCGTCCGGCACGGCTACCCGGGGATCGATCACGACACGTACTTCCAGACGGTGCCCATCAGAGTCGGCACTCAGCGGCTGCGCGGGTGGGTGCACACCCCCGAAGCCGCCCGGCGCCAGGAGGACATGACCGCGTAGCACCGGAATGAGGTGGGGACAGTGGAACCGACGGGATTCTGGGCCGATCTGGCCCCGGCCGATCACCGGGAGCTGACGGCTTCCGCCACGCGGCGCTCCTACCGGCGCGGCGAAACCGTGTGCCGGGAAGGCGACCCCTCCAGTGTCGTGCTGGTGCTGCTGTCCGGGCACGTGCGGATCGTCCACGGCACGCCGGACGGGCGCGAGGTCGTCGTCGGGGTGCGGGGTGCGGGTGACGTCATCGGCGAGCTGGCCGCGATCGACGAGCTGCCGCGCTCGGCGACCGTCGAGGCGCTGGACGACCTCGACGTGCTCGAAATCCCCGGTGACCGGTTCGCCTCGCTGTGCCGGACGCGGTCGCGCATCTCCTGGGCGCTGCTGCTCGTGCTCTCGACCCGCCTGCGGTCCGTCGGCAGGCAGTGGCTGGACCTCGGCGGCGGGGCCGCGGCGCGGCGGGTGGCGGCGCAGCTCATGCAACTGGCCGTCCAGCACGGCGTGCGGCTCGGGGACGACATCCGGATCACGGTCCCGGCCACGCAGGCCGAGCTGGCGATGACGGCGGCGATCTCCCGCGAGTCGTGGGCGCGCGCGACCCGCGACCTGCGGCGGCGAGGGGTGATCAGCACCGGCAGAAGACAGGTGACGATCCACCGCCTGGCTGAACTTCGCCGACTGGCGAGCTGAATCCCGCGCTGTGTGTCAGCTGACACACAGGACACGGCGGGCCGGAGGTTTCCTGGATCCACGGCAGAGGAGGGCTTTCATGGACCCGTACACCACCGCGCCGCACCGGAGCCGCTGGCGCCGTGGCGTCTACGCGGCCGGACTCGTCATCCCCTTCACCGCTTCCCAGCTGTGGGCGCTGCTCGTCCTGCTGCGGCTCGCCCCGCTGGACGGGCTGGTGGGGCAGGCCTTCGTCCTCGTCCTGCTCGGGTCCGCCGCCGCGATCTGGGCCGGCTGGCGCTGGACCTGGCGGCTCGGCCGCGACCGCGACGTCAAACCCGAGCCCGCCCCCAAGACCCGGATCCCGACATGACGTCCGGGCCGGTGATCGTCGCCGCCCTCGTGCTGGCCGCCGGCACCGGACGTCTCCTGCGCCACCTCGGCAGCGCCCTGCGCCGCCGTCCGACCGGAAGGACCACGGAAATGACCAGCACGCAACCGACGTTCCCGCTGCGGATCTACCACTGGCGGTGGGAAATCCTGGCCGTGACGCTGCTCCCCTACGGCGTGGTGGTGTTCGCGCTGTGGGCCGGTCCGCTGTGGGCGTCGGCGGTCTTCGCCGCCGCGCTCGGCTTGGCGGTGCTGCGCCGCCGCCAGGTGCAGGCCCGGATCCACGCGATCCGGCTGCAGCACCGGCTGCGGGCGGTGTTCCCGCAGCTGCGCCTGCCCGGCGGTCGTCTCCCGGCGATCCTGTGGAGCCGTCCCCGCGGCGGCGACATCGTGGTGTCGCTGTACGGCCGCGAGGCCTTCGAGCACCTGCACCGCCGCCGCACGGTCCTGGCCGCCGCCTGCTCGGTGCCGGAGGTGTACGTGGACCGCCACCCGAGGTACCCGAGCCTGGTGACGCTGACGATCAGCCCGACCGCCCCGAAGCGCGAACCGGGTCGTGCGTCCCTGCCGAGCAACGTGGTCCCGCTGCGCGCCCACAGCTGAGTCCGCCGGTGCCCGGCCCGAGCGCCGGGCACCACACAGCAACCGCACAGACAGAACACACGATCACCAAAGCGGCGGCCGCGACCGTAGGGGCATGACAGCCACCGCCTCCGCATCGCGGCCCGGGACCCTCCCGGTCGACCTGGCCGGCCCGCAGCCCGTCCTCGACGTCGTCATCCCGGTCTACAACGAAGAGGCCGACCTCGAACCGTGCATCCGCCGGCTGCACGCCCACCTGGCCGCGCACGTCTCCTACCCCTACCGGATCACCGTCGCCGACAACGCCAGCACCGATGCGACGCTGCAGGTGGCCGAGAGACTCGCCCGGGAATTCCCGGAGGTGGCCGTCCACCACCTCGACGAGAAGGGCCGCGGCCGCGCGCTCAACGCCGTGTGGCAGGCCTCCGACGCCGCCGTGCTCGCCTACATGGACGTCGATCTCTCCACGGATCTCGCCGCGCTCGGACCGCTCGTCGCGCCGTTGCTGTCCGGGCACTCCGACCTCGCCATCGGCAGCAGGCTCGCCCGGGGCGCGCGGGTGGTGCGGGGTCCGAAGCGGGAGTTCATTTCCCGGTGCTACAACCTGATCCTCCGCTCGACGCTCGCCGCGAAGTTCAGTGACGCGCAGTGCGGCTTCAAGGCCATCCGCGCCGACGTCGCCCGCGAACTGCTGCCGCACGTCGAGGACACCGGCTGGTTCTTCGACACCGAACTGCTCGTCCTGGCCCAGCGGGCCGGGCTGCGGATCCACGAGGTGCCGGTCGACTGGGTCGACGACCCGGACTCGTCGGTCAACATCGTCAAGACCGCCACCGCGGACCTCAAGGGCATCGCCCGCGTCACCAGAGCCACGTTCACCGGGGAGATCCCGATCAGCAGGCTGCGCGAGCAACTCGGCAGGCAGCCGATCGGCGTCGACGCGCCAGGTGTCCCGCCGCGGCTGGTGACGCAGCTGGTGCGGTTCGCCGCGATCGGCGTCAGCAGCACCCTCGCCTACTTGGTGCTGTTCCTGGTGCTGCGCACGGTCGTCGGCGCGCAGCCGGCGAACTTCGCCGCGCTGCTCGTGACGGCGATCGGCAACACCGCGCTGAACCGGCGGCTGACGTTCGGCATCCGTGGCCGCGCCGGCGCCGGGCGGCACCAGTTCGAAGGGCTGATCGTGTTCGGCCTCGGGCTCGCCCTCACGAGCGGATCGCTGGCCCTGCTCAACGGATCCACCACCCCCGGCCTGGTCCTGGAGCTCTCCGTGCTGGTGCTGGCGAACCTCGCCGCCACGGTGCTCCGGTTCCTGCTCCTGCGCGGCTGGGTGTTCAACCCGCGCCGCCAGGCCACGCTGAAGAAGGAGTACTGATGACCGCCGTCCTGTCCACTCCGGTCACGGAGACGTCGAAGCACCGCAAGGAGCCCGGTGCGCACGCGCCGCCACGCTGGGTCCGCCCGGCGGTGTTCGGGCTGCTCGCCGCGACCGCCGTGCTGTACTTCTGGAACCTCACCGCGTCCGGCTACGGCAACTCCTTCTACGCCGCCGCCGTCCAGTCCGGGACGCAGAGCTGGAAGGCGTGGCTGTTCGGGTCGCTGGACTCGGGGAACGTGCTGACCGTCGACAAGCCGCCCGCCGCACTGTGGGCCGGCACGGCGTTCGCCCGGATCTTCGGGTTCTCCAGCTTCACCGTGCTGGCCCCGCAGGCGCTCATGGGCGTCGCGTCCGTCGGGATCCTGTACCTGACCGTGAAGCGGACTTCCGGCCCGGTCACCGGGCTGCTGGCCGGGGCGATGCTGGCCGTGACACCGGTCGCGGCGCTGATGTTCCGGTTCAACAACCCGGACGCGCTGCTGGTTCTGCTCATGGTCGCCGGTGCCTACTTCGTCGTTCGCGCCACGGAAAAGGCCGGCCCGGGGTGGCTGGCGCTGGCCGGCGTCGCGATCGGGTTCGCCTTCCTGACGAAGATGATGCAGGCGTTCCTGGTGCTGCCGGCGTTCGGCCTGGCGTACCTGCTCGCGGCGCCGACGTCGCTGGGCAAGCGGCTGCTGCACCTCGGCGGCGCGGTCGTGGCGCTGGTCGTCTCCGCGGGCTGGTTCATCGCGCTGGTGGGCCTGTGGCCGGCGTCGTCGCGGCCCTACATCGGCGGGTCCGAAGGGGACAGCCTGCTCGAACTGGCGTTGGGCTACAACGGCTTGGGCCGCATCTTCGGCGGCGAGGGCAACGGCGGCGGCATGGGTGGCAGCGGCATGGGCGGCAACACCGGGTTCGGCGGGTCCACGGGCCTGTTCCGGATGTTCGGCGCCAGCTTCGGCACGGAGATTTCCTGGCTGCTGCCCGCCGCGCTGATCGGCCTGGTCGCCGGGCTGTGGTTCACGCGCCGGGCGCCGCGCACCGACCGGACGCGGCTCGCGCTGGTGCTGTGGGGTGGCTGGCTGGTCGTGACGGCGCTGGTGTTCAGCTTCATGAGCGGGACCGTGCACCCGTACTACTCGGTCGCGCTCGCCCCGGCGATCGCCGCGCTGGTCGCGATTTCGGGCCGCGCGCTGTGGCAGGGCCGGGCCCACCCGGCGCCGCGGGCGGTGCTGGCCGGGATGGTCGTGGCGACGGCGGTGTGGTCGTTCATCCTGCTGGACCGGACGCCGGAGTGGTTCCCGGCGTTGCGCTGGATCGTCGCGGTGCTCGGCGTGCTGGTCGGCACGGTGCTGGTGATGGGCGTCCCCCGTGTCCGCCGGGCGGCCGCGGTGATCGCGGCGGCGCTGGTGCTGACGATCGGCGTGTCGACGGCGGCGTACGGCGTCGAGACGGCGTCGGTGGCGCACAGCGGGTCGATCCCGACGTCCGGCCCGACGTCGAGCGCGATGGGCGGCGGCTTCGGCGGCGGCGGCGATTCGGCGTCCGGCGCGATCGGCGCCCTGCTGGCGAAGACGACGACGAAGTGGGCCGCGGCGACGACGGGTTCGCAGAGCGCGGCTTCGCTGGAGCTGGCGAGCGGCAAGGCGGTGATCGGCATCGGCGGCTGGAGCGGCTCCGACCCGGCACCGACGCTCGCGGAGTTCAAGGCGTACGTCGCCGCGGGCGAGGTCGAGTACTACGTCGAGGGCGGCCGCGGCGGCGGCCCGGGCGGCGGATCGTCGGAGATCACGGACTGGGTCACGGCGAACTTCACCGCCACCACGGTCGACGGCCAGACGGTGTACGACCTGCAGAGCTGAAAGATCGCGCACCCCGGGCATGCCCACGAGCACCACGAAGCCGCGTCCGCGGGCAAGACCGTGGGGGACTTGATGACCAGTCCCGTCACCGCGATGAGCACCGGAACCGAC
>NZ_JBEZYB010000034.1:0-83254 GCF_040638285.1 Amycolatopsis sp. NPDC026612 | reverse complement strand
GAGGTCAAAGGCGTGTCCCCATGATCCTAAACAGGTCATCTTGGCCTGATAACGAAGAGGTCCCAGGTTCAAGTCCTGGTAGGCCCACGCAGGTCGAAGCCCGGTCCACCGTGTTGGTGAACCGGGCTTTTTGCTGCCCGCGTGACCAGTTGCCCGGCTACTTGTCAGCCCGACCGGCTCCCGGCGGTGCTGCCACCGGGCAGGCCCCGGCGGCAAGCCACTTCTCCCGCAGGTCCGACGGGATGGTCAGGGCGGTCGGCTGCCCGTTGGTCAGCGTCCGCACGCTTCCGCCCAGCAGCAGGCTTCCGGCCTTGTCCAGCACGGCCGTGGCCGTCCGGCTGCGGTCCTCCGACCGTTCGAGCAGCCGCATCAAGCGCACCCCGGCGCCGACCGTGCGGCTCCAGGCGCGTGACTGCGGGACCTCGAGCCAGTCGGCGACTTCCGGGGTGACTACCTGGCGGACCATCGCGGCGACCACGCCGTCGAACGCCTTGCCGGGCACCATGTCCTCGTACAGGCGCAGCAGGTTGCGGGTGAGCTCGATCCCCTCGGCGGACGGGCCGTAACTCGCCTCGACGAGCCGTGCGTTCAGCGACTGGGCCTCGGCGAGCGTCTCGGGCATGGCGTCGGCCGGGATACCGAGCAGTGCGCCGGTCACCCGCCACACGTAGTAGTAGTCCTCGGCTTCGCGGTCGGTGACGGTGATGCCCATCCGGCGCATTCCGTCGATGACCTGGACGGAGAAGATGAGCAACGCACCCAGCATGTCCTGCTGGCACAACGGCACGCCGTCCGCCTCGACGTCCCATTCGCCGGATCGGGTGATGAAGTGGCGCACGGCGGCGTGGATCAGCCGGGTCTTCTGGACCGTGGGCACGAAACTGCCGCCGGAGCCGAAGGGGTTGCGGCCCATCAGGTTCAGCACGAACTGCGAGGTTTCCGACAGCCGGCGATGGGGCTGGTTGAGCCGGTGCGTGAGCGACAGCACGCGCGATGGCCGGGGCTGGGCGTAGCAGTTGACCATCGCGCCGAACGACAGCACCGAGGCCACGTGCACCCCGTCGTCCACGAAGAACTCGTACGCGCCCGCGACCCGGTCGAGATCGGCCCAGTGCGGCGGGGCGTCCGTGGCCACGAGGTAGCGGCGCACCGGCTCCGGGACGTCCTCGGGGATGGGCTGGTCGTTGTCCCGGAAGTGGGCCAGCACCTCGTTGACCGCTCGGGTCGTTCCGCTGGACACCAGTTCGGCGACCACCGCGTCGGCGAGCGGATCCCCTTGGTACTTCAGCGCTTCGACGGCGGGGGATCTCTGCATTTCTGGCACGCAGTCAGCCTCAGCCGGATCAGGAGTTCGGCGCTAGCGCTGTTCGGGCACGGCGACGCCACGACGGGATGGTCGGCATGACCACAAAGCGTGACGAGCGTCCACTGGATACAGGTCAGCCCTGCCGGGAAGAGAAAGACCGGCAGGGCTGAGCGGTTCGGTCGGCACGCCGCACGGTCGCCTCTCGGCGAAAGGCGCATCGCGGCTCCAGCCGTACGGAACTCCGCGAAGGCGGTGAGGTGAGGCCCGGGGGACACGGTGGGCGCACCGACCAATGGGTACAACCGGGCAGCACGAGCTGGTATTTCCCGGTGCGTGTGACTTGCGTTACCAGTGGTTCCACGTGGAACCACGAGTGCCCGACACCGGCCCCGCACCGGTGCAGTAACATCGCGGGGTAAGGGAAGCAAGCTGAGAAGGGGGCTTCGGTGAAGAAGCTGCTGGCACTCGCCGTTATCGCGGGCGGCGTCCTGTTCGTCGTCAAGCGCAACAAGGCGGCCAAGGCCGAGGCCGATCTCTGGCGTGAGGCGACCGCGCCGGTCCCCTCCACCAACGGCACCACCCCCGCCAAGCCGGCGGGTGCTTCCCACAACTGAGGTTTCCCCGCGGGCGGTGCGCCGCCCGCGTCCGGGGCTGTAGCTCAATTGGTAGAGCACCGCCTTTGCAAGGCGGGGGTCAGGGGTTCGATTCCCCTCAGCTCCACAACCGAACGGCCCGTACCCCTGTCGGGGGTGCGGGCCGTTTTCGCTGATTCCCCAGCTCGCGGCCGTGTCAGGTGCGGGTCAGGTCCGTGTCAGGCCACCCGGTGACAGTGGCTCCCATGACAGACCTGGCGATCACGGCCTCCGGACTGCGGAAGGCCTACCAAGACAAAACCGTGCTCGACGGCGTCGATCTCGACGTCGAGGCCGGGACGGTGTTCTCCCTGCTCGGGCCGAACGGGGCCGGCAAGACCACGGCCGTCAACGTGCTGACCACCTTGGCGAAGGCCGACGGCGGGACGGTGCGCGTCGCCGGGCACGACGTCGCCACCGAGGCCAAGGCCGTGCGGGCGGCGATCGGCGTCACCGGGCAGTTCGCCGCCGTGGACGAGCTGTTGACCGGGCGGGAAAACCTGCAGCTGATGGTCGATCTCCACCGCGGCCGCGGCGGAGATCGGGTTGTCGGCGAGCTGCTGGAGCGCTTCGACCTCGTCGAGTCGGCGAAGAAGCCCGTGTCGACCTATTCCGGGGGCATGCGCCGGAAGCTCGATCTGGCGATGACGCTCGTCGGCAACCCGCGGATCCTCTTCCTGGACGAGCCGACGACCGGGCTGGACCCCCGCAGCCGCCGCACGATGTGGTCCATCGTCCGCGACCTGGTCGCCGACGGCGTGACCGTCTTCCTCACCACCCAGTACCTCGAGGAAGCCGACCACCTCGCCGACCGGATCGCGGTGCTCGACCAGGGCCGCCTCGTCGCCCAGGGCACTTCCGACGAACTGAAGCGCCGGATTCCCGGCACGCACGTCCGGCTCCGGTTCACCACCGCCGGCGAACTCGACGCGGCCGCGCGGGTCCTCACCGACGCCACCCGGGACGACGAAGCCATGGCCCTGCGGGTGCCCAGCGACGGCGGCACGAAATCCCTGCGGTCCCTTTTGGACAGACTCGACGAGTACGCGCTCGCGGCCGAAGAGCTTTCCGTCCACACCCCCGATCTCGACGACGTCTTCCTCGCCCTGACGGGCCACACCACGGAGGTTCTCGCCCGATGAAGTCCCACTCGATGGTGATGCTGCGCCGCAACTTCAAGCACATCGCCCGGAATCCGATGTCGATCTTCAACGCGATCCTGATGCCGGTCGTGATCATGCTGATGTTCGTCTACATGTTCGGGGATGCCTTCGACGTCGGCGTGAACTACGTCGACTACGCGACGCCGGGATTGATGCTGCTGGCCGTCTGCTACGGGCTGGGAGCCACCGCGATCGCCGTCAACTCCGACATGACCAAGGGCATCATCAACCGGTTCAAGGTCATGGACGTCTCCCGCGGCGCGGTACTGACCGGGCACGTCGTCGCGAGCGTGCTGACCAACCTGGTCGCCATCGCGGCCCTCCTCGGCGTCGCCTTCCTGCTGGGGTTCGAGCCGGCGGCGGGTTTACTCGACTGGCTCGGTGCAGTCGGCGTCGTCGTGCTGCTCGGGTTCGCGACCGGCTGGCTCACGATCGCGCTGGGCCTGGCGGCGAAAACCCCGGAAACGGCGGGCCTGGCTTCGGTGCCGCTGATCATGCTCCCGTTCTTCAGCAGCGCGATCGTGCCTGCCGGAAAAATGGGTCCCGGCCTCAAGCAGTTCGCCGAGTACCAGCCGTTCACACCGATCATCGAAACCCTGCGCGGGCTGCTCAACGGGACGCCGGCCACCGGCACCCTGATCGCCGCTCTCGCCTGGTGCGCCGGGATCGCCGTCGTCGGCTACCTGTGGGCGTCGTCCACGTTCAAGAAGCGAGCGTGACCGCGGCGAGTTCCGGCCAGCTCGCCTGCATCCCCTCCTGCGTCGCCTCGGTGAACCGCGAGTCACCGAGGCGGCTTCGGGTGGCCGATTCGATCCGGGCCACGTCCGGTTGCGAACGGTCCGGCAGGCCCCGCACGCCGGCGCTCGCCCCCAGCAACCGCGCGGCCTGCGTGTCCCGTTCCGTGCGCAGCGCCAGGTCCGCGAGCCCGATGAGGGCCCGCGCGATCGTGAGCGGGTGCTGTGTCTCGGTCGCCGCGTCGAACGCCGCCGTGCGGTGGTCGCGGGCTTGGCCGAGGTCCTCGGCGAGGTAACCGAGCAGGTCGTGGGCGACCGCGCGGACGTTCGCGCGCTGGGCGTCTTCGCCGAACATCGCCGTGGCGAGGTCGAGCTGGCGGCGTGCCTCCACGGTGTCGCCGGTCCACCGGGCGAGTTCCGCCTTGGCCAGGGCCAGCTCGGCCAGCGCGTTCGGCCACGCCACGCGCTCCGCGGACCGTTGGGCCTCGGCCAGCGTGGCCGCACTGGCCTTCTCGTCGCCCATCAGCCAGTACAGCTGGGCTTGCCGCGACCGCATCCGCACGACGTCCTCGATGGCGCCGACCTCGGTCACGACCTCGATCGCTTGCTCGTAGTACTCGCACGCCTCGGCGAACTCCCCCCGCACGGTGATGCGGTCCGCCAGCTCGGTCAGGGCGAACGAAGTGCCCCATCGTTCGCCGAGCGCACGGAACTCGGCGACCGCCGCCTCGAGGAGCGCGTCCGCGTCCCGGTCGCCGTGGCCGAGCTGGACGCGCATCTTGCCCAGCTGCAGCCGGGCCACCGCGCGCACCCACGGGTCTTCGTCGGCGAGCAGCGGTTCGAACGCCGTCAGCGCCGCGTCCGGTCCGTGCAGCAGGCGCTCCAGCGGGCCGGCGAACCGCAGGGCCAGCCGGGGGTTTTCGACGCGCAGGCTGATTTCGTGCGCTTTGCGGATCCACTCCTCCGCCCGGTACTCGTCACTCTGCTGGCCGGCCGTCACGAACTGGACGACGAACGTGTAGAGCACGCCGCGGATCTCGTCCGGCACGTCGCCGGGCACCGCCGTGGCCGCCATGACCAGCTCGTTGCCCTCCGCCCGGTGTCCGCTGAGCCACCAGTACCAGCCGGCGGTCGCCGCGAGCCGCATCGCCTCGGCCGCCTCGCCCGCCGCGAGCGCCCCGCGCATCGCCGCGGTGATGTTGTCGTGCTCCGTCTCGAGCACGGCGAGCCACCCGAGCTGCTCGGCGCGGCGAAGGTGCGGCTCCGCGGTTTCGGCGAATTCGGTGAAGTACGCGAGATGGGCGCGCCGGGCGAAGTCCGCCTCGCCCGCCTCCGCGAGACGCTGCTGGGCGTACTCCTTGATCGTGCCGAGCATGCGGTAGCGCGGTGCCTCTTCGCCCACGACTACCACCAGCGACTTCTCGGTCAACGCGGTCAGCAGTTCGAGCACGTCGACCGCGTCGCCGCCGCAGACCCGCTCGGCGGCTTCCAGACTCGCCCCGCCGGAGAACGCCGAAAGCCGGCGCAGCACGACGCGCTCGGCGTCGGAGAGCAGCTCCCAGCTCCAGTCGATCACCGCGCGCAGCGTCCGGTGGCGGGGAAGCGCGGTCCGGCTGCCGCCGGTCAGCAGGCGGAACCGGTCGTCGAGCCGGTGCGCGAGCTGGTCGAGGGACATCGTGCGCAAGCGGGCGGCGGCGAGTTCGATGGCCAGCGGCATCCCGTCCAGCGCGCGGCAGACGCGCGCCAGGGTGCGGGCGTCCGCCAGCGGGTCCTTGCGCACCGCGCCGGCCCGGTCCCGCAGCAGCCGGACGGCCGGGGCGGACTCGATTTCCGCGGGATCCGCGTCTTCCGCGGGGACGGCCAGGGGCGCGACCTGCCACAGCGCCTCGCCGGTGATGCCGAGCGGTTCCCGGCTCGTGGCGAGGATCCGCAGCCGGCGGCACTCGCCGAGCACCCGGTGCGCGAAGGCCGCCGCGGACTCGATGACGTGCTCGCAGTTGTCCAGGACCAGCAGCATCGACCGCTCACGCAGCGCCGCGATGACGCGGTCCGTCGGCTCGGCGTCCGGGGCCTCGCCGACGAGCGAGTCCCGCAGCTTGAGCGCGCCGAGCGTCGCCTGGGCCACGTCGTCGCCGGTGCCGATCGCCGCCAGTTCGACCAGCCACGCGCCGTCCGGCAGGTCGCCGAGCAGCGTGCGTGCGGTTTCCGTGGCCTGCCTTGTCTTGCCGGAGCCGCCCGGCCCGATCAGGGTGGTGAGCCGGTGTTCGGTGACGAGCTCGCGAACCGCCGCGACATCGGCCTCCTTGCCGACGAAGCTGGTCAGCTCGGCCCGCAGGTTCGTCTTCCGGCTCTCCTCCCGCCGGCCCAGCTCGCCGCGCAGCAGCGCGACGTGCACCTCGGACAGCTCCGGTGACGGGTCGACGCCCAGCGTGTCGGCCAGGGTTTCCCGCGTGCGCTCGTAGACGAGCAGCGCCTCGGTGTCGCGGCCCGTCGCGACGAGGGCTCGCATCAACGCGGCGACGAGTCGTTCCCGCATCGGGTGCGCGGCCACCAGGTCGGTCAGCTCGGTGACCAGCTCCGCGCCGTGGCCGAGCCGGGTCTCCGCGTCGAACCGGTCCTCCAACGCGGCCAGGCGCAGCCCCTCGAGCCGCGTGACGGCGGCGTCGAACGCCGCACTTTCCGGCAGCTCGACGTCCTGGGCGGCCGGACCGCGCCACAGGGCGAGGGCTTCGCGCAGGCGTCGCGGATCGTCTTCGGTGCGGGACTGGCCGATGAGCCGTTCGAACCGCACGGCGTCGACGTCGTCGGGGGCCACCACCAGCCGGTAGCCGGTCGGCCTGCCGTCGACCGACCCCTCGGGCAGCGCCTTCCGCAGCCGGGAAACCAGGCGCTGCAAGGCGTTCGCCGCCTCGGCGGGCGGCTGCTCACCCCAGATCCAGTCGACGAGCGTGCCCTTCGGGACCACCTGACCCGGCTCGAGTGCGAGGGCGACCAGCAGCCCACGCAAGCGGGCGCCCGGCACATCGGCGAGCGCGCCGTCGTCCGTGCGCACTTCGAAGGGCCCCAGGATCCCGATCTGCACCCGGCCGATCTTGCCACGCCGGGCGGTGTCCGAGGCGTGTCAGGCCCGTGTCAGCCGGGTCGGCGATCGTCATCGCCACCACCACGAAAGGAGCTCCGATGAGCCAGCAGGTCGACGTCCCGCACGGACTGCCCATGGACCGCGACGCCGGCCCCTTCGACCCGCCGCGCGAGCTCACCCGGCTGCGCGAGGCCCGCCCGGTCAGCCCGCTGGTGTTCCCGGACGGGCACGAGGGCTGGCTCGTCACGGGGTACGACGAGGTCCGGCAGCTGATGGCCGACACGCGGTTCAGCTCCCGCCTGGACCTCGACGTCATCCACGTGCCGTACGAGACGGGCATGCCCGCCGCCACCGAGCCGTCCCCGCCGCTGCCGGGCATGTTCGTCGCCATGGACCCCCCGGACCACGGCCGGCTGCGCCGCAAGCTCACCGGCGCCTTCACCGTCAAGCGGATGAAGCAGCTGGAAGAGCACATCGCCGACATCGTCGAGCGGCAGCTGGACCACCTGGCGCGGCTGGCCCCGCCGGTCGACCTGGTCAAGGAGTTCGCGCTGCCGGTGCCGTCGCTGGTGATCTGCGAGCTGCTCGGCGTGCCCTACGCGGACCGGGAGCAGTTCCAGGCCGACTCCGCCCAGTTCATGGTCCGGGAACAGCCGCTCGAGCAGAAGATGGGCGCGTACATCGCGCTCAACACGTACCTCTCCGAGCTGGTCACGACCAAGCGTGCCGAGCCCGGCGACGACATCCTGTCCGACTTGGCCCGCCACGACGACCTCACCATCGAGGAGCTGACCGGCGCCGCCTTCCTGCTGCTGCTCGCGGGCCACGAAACCACCGCCAACATGCTGTCACTGGGCGCCTTCGCCCTGCTGGAGCACCCCGGGCAGTGCGCCGAACTCCGCGCCGACCCGGACCTGCTGCCGGGCGCCGTGGAAGAACTGCTGCGCTACCTGTCCGTCGCCGACATCTTCTTCCGCTACGCCACGGAGGACCTCGAGCTCGGCGGGGAAACGATCACCAAGGGATCGACGGTCGTCGTCTCGCTGCTGGCCGCCAACCACGACCCCCGGCGCTTCGAAAACCCGGACGCGCTGGACATCCACCGCACCGCGCGCGGACTCCTGTCCTTCGGGCACGGCGTCCACCAGTGCCTCGGCCAGCAACTGGCCCGCATCGAGATGCGCGCCGGGTTCGACGGGCTGCTGCGCCGGTTCCCGACCCTGGCACTGGCCGTTCCCGCCGGGGACGTGAAGCTGCGGACGGACATGAACATCTACGGCGTCCACGAGCTGCCGGTCACGTGGACCGCAGGAAGCTGAGCACCGCGTCGCGGCCCGCGTGCCCGCGCTCGCGGTTCTGGATCGAGTGCGACTCGCCCGGGACGATCACCAGCTCGCCGCCCGGGGCCTGGGCCGCTTCCTCGCGCGCCCACTCCAACGGCGTCGACAGGTCGCGGTCGCCGTTGAGCAGGAGCACCGGGACGTCCGGGAGCGGCGCGAACGGGTTCGAGCCGGGGCGTTCCGCGGGCCACGGCAGGCAGCTCTGGACGAACCCCTGTTGCGTCGCGACTTCCGTCGTGTACGGCCAGGTCGCGCTCGCCGGCAGGACGCGGGCGGCCAGGGACAGCAGGGGTTGCCGCAGCGCGACCGGCGTCGCCGGGGAGCCCCACGGGAACCGCTGGTCCGCGCAGAGCGTGGCCGCGTGGAGGCCGGCGCTGAACGCCGCCGGGTCGTCGCCGCCGGACTGGTAGCCCTCCAGCAGCCCGTCGAGGTGCGCCGGCGATCCGCCGCGGGCTTCGTGCAGGGCGCCGATGATGTCGCCCCCCGCCGGGGCGCGGTAGGTCGGGTCGACGAATTCGTAGGTGACGATCGTGTCGAAGATCCGCACCCCGTCGGCCGTGCCGCGGTGGCGGACCACCCAGGCCAGGTCCTCGGCCGGGTCGTAGCCACAGGCCGGGGCCACCGCGCAGGCGGCGCGCAGCACGCGCGCCTCCGCCGTCAGTCCCGTCAGGTACAGCGAAGCCGACGGGGAAGCGTGGTGCGGCAGCACCGAGTCCAGGACGACCTTGCTGACGTTGTGCGGGTGCGCGACCGCGTACCGCGCCGCCGTGAAGGAGCCGTACGAGACGCCGTCGACGACCATCTTCGGCACGCCCAGCGCCTGGCGGAGCTGGTCGAAGTCCGCCACGGTCTGGTCGGTCGAATAGAGCGGTGCCGTGTCGCCGAGGATGCGGGCGCACTCCCGCACCGCGTCGGCCGACGGTGTCGCGATGTCCGAACTGCCCATCTGCGCCTGCAAGCCGGGGCACTTCAAGGCACCCGACGGCCCGGTGCCGCGCTGGTCGAGCATGACGAACCGGTAGTCCTTCGCGGCTTCCGGCAGCCGTTGCGTGGCGATCCGCGTGATCGAGCCGACGCCGCCCTGCCCGGGGCCGCCGGTGAGGAACAGCAGCACGCCCTTGGGCGCGGTCACGTTGTCCGCGGTGGCCACGGGCAGGCCGAGCGTGCCCGGCACCCGGCCGGTGTGGTCGAGCGGCACGGTCAGGGTCGAGCACGTGAAGCCCGGTTGTCCCGGGCACGGGTGCGGGTCCGTCAGCTGCGGACGTCCCCCAGGACGCGCGTCGGCCACGCCCCCGAGTGCGGCGGTCAGCGCCAGGACCAGCCCGGCAGTCAGCATCTTCGAGCGCATGGGTGCATCATGCGCACACCGGCGCGGAGCTCGCATACCCCGAAAAGGGTGGCCGTCACGGCCAGAGGCGCTCGCGGACCCAGCCGTCGCCGGACTTCCGGTACCGCAGCCGCACGTGCCGCCGGTCGTGACTGGCCTGCCAGAACTCGACTTCGTCCGGGTCCACGAGGTACCGGGTCCACGTTTCCGGGGCGACGTCCGGGTTCTCCTCCACCCAGCGTGCCGCCTCCGCGGCTGCCGCGTGGAGATCCGCCGGATCGTGCAGCACCTGGGACTGGTGCCCGATGAACGCCTCGACACGGGACGCCGGCGGCCGGGCGAGGAAGTCGGCCGCGGACACCTCGGGCGTGGCGGGGGAGACCGGGCCGCGCAGCCGGACCTGGCGGCCGCGGCCGGGCCAGAAGAACGTCAGCGCGGCGCGCGGGTCCTTGCGCAGCTGCACGCCTTTCGGGCTTTCCGAACTGGTCGCGACCGCCCAGCCGCCGGGGCCGACGTCCTTGAGGATCACCACGCGCGCGTCGGGCGCTCCATCGGCATCCACTGTGGACAGTGTGACGGCGTGCGGCGCCAGCACGTGCTCGCCGGCTTCGGTCAGCCACCCCAGGAACAGCGCCTGCGGGCCCGGTGGCGCCGAATCCGGCGTGAACACGGGAAGTTCTTCGGGGAACGACGGCCAGCCGCGCAACTGCACCATGTCACCCACCGTACGGGCTCCGCTGGGGCGCGAGCCCCGGCGGTGGGCGCACCGGTGGCCGCGGACCGACCGGGCCTGCGTACGGCGGAGGTGGCACCCGCGGCCGGCCGGCCTCGTTGGGTGGGGGGAAGCAGTACGTCAACTTGGCGTTGACCGAACCCCGCACCACCGTGTCCCCGCCGAAGGTGGACAGCTGCCCTGTCGAGAGATCCACTGCGACCATCCGCGTCTCGCCGCCGAACCGGTGACCCGGCTTCGCCGAAGCGGCCAGCGCGGCGTCCGGGTGCACGCGCTGCCCGACGAGCCCGGCGAGCACGATGGACGCCGTCGTCCAGCCGGTCAGGTTCGCGCGGGCGTGCTGCCTGGCGCGGGCGGTGAAGTCCGCCAGCGCCGCCGCGCTGACCTCGGGGACGGCGGCGACGATCACGCAGTGGTTCGTCGCCGGCAGCGGCGCCGGCTCCGTGAACAGGCCGACGACCGCCGTCACGGGCCCGAGCTGCACGGTGCTCAGCCGCCCACCGGCCCGCTGGACGCGCTCGGCCACCTCGCCGAGGTACTGCTCGGGGGTGAGCACGTGCTTCATCGTCGCACGCCGGCGTCAGCCAGCGGGTTTCACACATGCTTCGTGGTTGACTGTCCGCGCTATGCGACGACTCGTACTCCTGGCGCCCGCCGTGGCCCTGCTGGCCGGCTGCAGCCCCACCCTCGTGTCCGGCACCGCGGTCCCCGGCCCGCCGTCCGCCTCCACCGCCGCGGGCGTGGGCGCCGGCCTGCCGCCGGACCCCCAGCCGGGAGCGACCGAGGACTGCCCGTACCTCGGCAGCGAATTCGTGGCCGATTCGAACGGCCAGCACGTGTCGAAGGTCCGCGTGTCCACCGACCAGCCGCACCCCGCGTGCTTCTTCTACCGCCCGGACGGGAAGGTCCAGCTCACCGTCCGGGTCTACGTCGGGGACGCGAAGACGGCAACGGCGCTGGTCAACAAGGCGGCCCCGATCGAATCGTCCAACCCGGCGACCGACCCGGCCGGCTGGAAGGGCGGCTACCTCTCCAACGACGACGGCGCTGTTTACGCGGTCGCGAAAGGGGCATCAGCCGTCGTGGTGACCACCAACCAGAAGCAGAGCGTCAAGGCACGCACAGTGGCAAAGAAGGCTATCGCTGCCCTGAAGCTCTAGGTAGTGGCCTCCACACGGGTGAGTGATGTTGATCTTGTATTACCCTGTGCTGCACGCGCAGGCTTCGTGGACTCGCGCACCGCGGCCACCGGGGAATCCCCACCCCGGGGCGGGGCACAACTCTGCAAACGACAAAGGACAAGATTCGTGGCTGACACCCTCAAGGAAATCCTGCTCGACTCCGGCCGTCGCCCGGCCGTCGTGTCCGACTTCGAGACCCTCGTCGACGCCGAGGTCTCCGACAAGGGCGGCGTTTCGGGTGCCGTCGTCAAGACCGGCTTCGCCGCGGTCAAGAAGATCAAGCCGGGCATCATCCCCTCGGCCGTCGACACGCTGCTGCCGGACTTCGCCTCCGCGCTCGAGCCGTTCTACGGCGACTACCGCGCCAAGGGCGGCAACGACTTCGGCGCCTACCTGTCCAGCCGCTCGGACGAGGCTTCCGACGCGCTGCTGAGCGTCACCGACACGCGCGCGGAGAAGAGCAGCCGCGACAGCATCAAGAAGGTCTACGGCAAGCTGCGCCCGAACGGCAAGAAGAACGTCGAGGAGGCGCTGCCCCGCCTCGGCCAGCTGATCGACAAGCACGCCGCTGCCGTCTGATCGGACTCCGAGCAAGACTGAAGAGGCCCCCGGTTGCACCCCCGGGGGCCTCTTCGCGTCGTGTTCAGTTCTTCTTTTCGGCGGGCGCCGCGGACGGCGCCTTCCCGTTCGCCTGCGGGGTCGGCTTCGCCGCTTCAGCGGGCTTCGGAGCCGGCGGGGTGGCCTTCGGCGGCGCCGGGGCGACCGGCGGCTCCTGCTTCGACCGCAGTGCGTAGGCGGCGCCCGCACCGACCACGGCCAGGCCGAGCAGCCACGGCCACTTGCGACGGCTGCGGGTGCCCTTGGCGGCCGACTTGGCCTCGGACAGCGCGGCGTAGAAGTCCTTCTTCGCCGCCTTGAAGTCCTTCTTGCCTCGGCGCTTGGAGCCGCCGGCCGCCTTCGCGGCCTTGATGGCAGCCCTCTTCGCCTTGCGACCCGGCTTGCGCAGCTCGGACAGGCGCGCGAGCGCCTCTTCGCGAGCGGCCTTCGAGCTCTTCTTGAGCTCCTTGCGGGTCAGATCCGTCTTCTTCGCGAGCTTCTTCTGCGCGCGCCGCCCCTGCTTGACACCCTCGGTGACGAGTTTGTCGGCGGTCTCGACGGCCTGGGCTGTCGCCCGGGACATGGGCTTCACCTCATCATTCGTTTTGACACTGCTCTGTTACCCGTAACCTATCGTGCCCCTTTTTTGAGCTCCCCGCCGCAGATGGCACGATGAGGTCTGTGAAAGCTACGCTGCACACCAGCCAGGGTGACATCCACCTGAACCTGTTCCCGGACCACGCGCCGAAGACGGTCGCGAACTTCGTCGGGCTCGCGGAGGGCACCAAGGAGTACACCCAGCCGAACGCGTCGGGGACGAACTCCGGCCCGTTCTACGACGGTTCGATCTTCCACCGGGTCATCGACGGCTTCATGCTGCAGGGCGGCGACCCGACCGGCACCGGCCGCGGCGGCCCCGGCTACAAGTTCGGCGACGAGTTCCACCCGGAGCTGCAGTTCAGCAAGCCGTACCTGCTGGCCATGGCCAACGCGGGGCCCGGCACGAACGGCTCGCAGTTCTTCATCACCGTGGCGCCGACCAGCCACCTGAACTTCCGGCACACGATCTTCGGCGAGGTGGCCGACCAGGAGTCGCGCACCGTCGTCGACGCGATCGCCCGCACCGCGACCGGACCGGCGGACCGTCCGCTGACCGACGTCGTGATCGAGAAGGTTTCGATCGAGCACTGACGGCCTCTTGGCGAGGGTTTCGGTAGGTTGGTGCCATCGTGAACCAACCGCCGAACCCCGCCGCCGAGCAAGCCGCGCTACCCGGGTGCTGGTGGCACCCGAACCGCCCGACCGGATTGAGCTGTGCCCGGTGCGGGCGTCCGGCCTGCCCGGACTGCCTCCGCGATGCCCCCGTCGGCTTCCAGTGCACCGACTGCGTCCACGCCGGCGCCCAGGACCAGCGCCGTCAGCACCGCGGCCACCAGGAAGCCGGCCTCGGCCAGCGGACGGTCTTCGGGGCGCGCCTGTCCCAGTCGGTGCTCGTCACCCAGGTCATCCTCGCGGTGAACGTGCTGGTCTACCTCTTCACGGTCTTCCAGGCGCAGAGCCTCAACGACAACGACGCCGCGGCCGTCTTCCAGCGGGGCAGCCTCTACGTCACCGCCACCCTCGGCCACGACGAGTGGTGGCGCGTCCTGACCAGCGGGTTCCTGCACTACGGGCCGATCCACGTCGCGGTCAACATGTTCTCGCTGTGGATGATGGGCCGGGCCCTGGAGCAGGTCTGCGGCCGCGGCCGCTACCTCGCGCTCTACTTCATCTCGATGCTGGGCGCGTCGGCCGCCGTCCTGATCTTCGACCAGAACAGTCCGCCGACGGTCGGCGCGTCCGGGGCGCTGTTCGGCCTGATGGGCGCCTACGCGGTGCTCGTGCTGAAGCTGCGGCTGAACCCGACCGGCCTGCTCATCACCCTCGCGCTGAACGCCTTCATCACCTTCGGCATCCCGGGCATCTCGATCTGGGCGCACGTCGGCGGCCTGGTGACCGGGGCGCTGGTCACCGTCGCGCTGCTCTACGCCCCGCAGGTCGGCCAAGCGCGTTGGCAGGCGGTCGGGCTCACGATCATCGCGCTCGCGATCATCGGCCTGCTGGCGTACCAGTCGAGCCAGTTCGGCGCGGCGAGCTGCGGCTTCGTGCCGTACCGCGGTGTCCCGACCTACTTCTGCGCCTAGCTGCGCGCGCGCAGCGTGCTGAGGACGTCCAGGACGTCCCGCGGGTCCTCGCCGAGGTCGAGCCGGCCGAAGACGTACAGCTGCTCGTCGTGCTCGATTTCGAGCGTGACGCCGTCGCGGCCCATCCGCCGGGTGGTGCGGAGCCGGGTGCGCGTCTGCGCCCAGGGCAGCCGGTGCGTGCCGCTCAGCGTCCTGGCCACCACGCCCTCGGCGTCGGCGGCCAGCCGGGGCCGGACGACGGTGGCGTGGGCGGCGAACGCGCCGGCCGCCACGGCCGCCAGCGCGAACAGCACCAGCCCGCCGTGGTCACCGGTCAGCGCATCGGTCACGACGCCGGCCAGCAGCAAGGCGGTGACCGCCCAGGCCGATACCACAACGGACTGCCGGGGCGCCCAAGAGGTGGGGTAGTTATCCACAGGGGTTATCCACACTGGGGATGGGTCACACCGCTGTAATTCGACGTCAAGCCGCTAATTGGAGTAATAATCAGCGCCAACGCATGGTCATCAGCAGGCCCGCGATCATCAGCGCGAACCCACCGGCGAAGTTCCAGTTGCCCCAGCTGGCCATCCAGGAGATCTTGTCCCCGGCGATGTAGTTGACCAGCAGCCACACCAGGCCCAGGAGCATGAACCCGAACATCGGGATCTTCCAGGCGAGGCCGGTCGGGCCTGCGGCCCGCACCTTCACCGGCGTGCGCCGGTCGGCAGGCGGGGTGTAAGCGGTCTTCTTGCGGACCTTGGACTTGGGCATCGTGTGTTCCTCGCGGTGCTCTTCGGGCTCGTCTGGTGGCGATGTCCCGCTGAGGGTGCGCAACCGGCGCCACGTGCACACGTTAACGTAAACGACCGCAGGAAAGCAGCGGCCGGCAGTGGTCGGATTTCCCGCACCGTGACATTGGGGTCACCGAGGGTTCGACGCGGCTTGAGAGGAGCTTGCGTGGCTACGCGCGAAGGACCGGATGACGACCGGCGCAGATACCCCGGGCACGGTCGGCCCACGCCCCAGCACCGCCCCGCCATGCCCCCTCACGGCCAGGTACCGCC
The DNA here is from genome assembly GCF_040638285.1 of Amycolatopsis sp. NPDC026612. Taxonomy (NCBI): domain Bacteria; kingdom Bacillati; phylum Actinomycetota; class Actinomycetes; order Pseudonocardiales; family Pseudonocardiaceae; genus Amycolatopsis; species Amycolatopsis sp. NPDC026612. The sequence continues at coordinate 67,930 of NZ_JBEZYB010000034.1, read as the reverse complement.
CGGCCCGCCGCAGCGTGGCCCCCAGGGCCCGCCCCCGGGTCCGCAGGGGCCGCCGCCCCGCTACGCGGCCCCACCTCCGCCGCCCGGTGCGGCCGAGGAGACCGTCGTCTTCGCCCCGGTCGGGAAGGGCGGCACGGCGACCAAGGAGAGGCCCGCACCGGCCCCGCTCGGCAAGGGCGGCGTCGCGATCCGGACCGCCGGCGAAATCCTCATCACGCTCGGCCTGGTCGTGCTGCTGTTCATGGTCTACGAGCTCTACGTGACCGACCTGTTCTCGGCGGGCAAGCAGTCCGAGGCGAGCGACCAGCTCGACGGCGAGTGGGCCCACGACCGCACGCTGCACCCCGAGCTGATCGACGGCAAGGCGTTCGCCCGCATCCACATCCCCACCTTCGGCGTCGACTACAACTTCACCATCCAGGAGGGCACCGACGACGCTGCCCTCGAGGTCGGCCCGGGCCACTACAAGGGCACCTCGCTGCCCGGCGAGCCCGGCAACTTCGCCGTGGCCGGCCACCGCGTCGGCAAGGGTGCCCCGTTCAACGACCTGGACAACCTCTCCTCCTGTGACCAGATCGTGATCGAAACCTCCACCGACTTCTACATCTACAAGGTCCTGCCCTACGACAGCGAGATGCAGGACTGGGCCGGCGGCAAGGGCGCCGACCCGAAGTGCAAGGGCGTCTCGACCCTGCGCGACCCGGGCGCCGAAGACGGCGGCGCCTACAGCGAGACCGTCGGCCGCAAGGTCGTGCTGCCCAGCCAGGGCACCGCGGTGAACCCGGTCCCGTACAAGGGGGCCGACGCGCTGCCGAAGGCCCAGCAGGCCGCGCTGCTCACGCTCACCACCTGCCACCCGCAGTTCTCGGCACGGGAGCGGCTCATCATCACCTCGGTGCTGACCCAGCAGGTGCCGAAGAACCAGGTCAAGAACTACGGCGACCTGCTTTCGAAGATCGGGGAGGCCTGATGTACGCCTGGCTCTGGCGGAAGCTGCCCGGTCCGTTCGCCGCGAAGCTGACGATCTCGGTCGTGCTGGCCCTCGGCGTCGTCGCGCTGCTGATGTTCGTGGTGTTCCCGTGGCTGGAGCCCCGGCTGTGGTTCAACGAGGTCGCGGTCAACTGACCCCGGAACCGGCGGCACGGGCCCTCCGGCGTGCCGGAGGGCCCGTGCGCGGACGGGCTAGCAGTCCCGCAGTTCCGGGCTCTGGTTGAGCAGCTGGCCGCGCGGGGAGACGAACGCGCGGTAGCGGTCGCCGGCCAGCTCGCTCTCCTTGAACACGGCGACCCGGTGGCAGTTCTGGAACGCCAGCTTGACGCCGAAGTGCCGCTCGAGGCCACCGCGGATCGCGTCCGAGGCCAGCGCCCGCAGCAGCTGCCCGCGGGCGGCCTCGCTCGGCGGTGGCGTCTCGTTGTCGGCGAAGCCGTCCGCGGCGCCCTCGGCGTCGGCGATGACGCCGGTGATGACCTCCCAGGCGTACGGCAGGGATTCCTTGACGCAGGCGACGAACTCGGCGTCGGTGACTTCCCCGCGCTCGGCCTTCTCCAGCAACGCGGGTGACACGTCCAGGGACATCGAACCTCCAGTTTGAGCAGGGCCACCCTCCTGGCTACCGGCCGGGTGGCACCGCCACAAGAGAAAACGATGATCATCACCACTTTGGCGGAAGCGGGCGTCACTCCCAGCGGAAGAGCTTGGCCGCCAGTGCCGTGCCGAGCACCGCGAAGCAGGCCAGCACGACCAGCTGCAGCGGCTGCACGCCGGTGCCGACCCAGGCGTCCTGCAGCGCCTGCGAGCCCGGCGGCACGTAGTCGCCGATCCGGCGCAGGACCTCCGGCAGCAGCGGCCTCGGCAGGTAGACGCCGCCGAAGAACATGATCGGCACGAACGAGACCGTCGCGAGGCCGCCCGCGCTCTTGGCCGTGCGGGCGATCGAGGCGGTGACCAGGCCCAGCGCGAACATCGAGACGACTCCGAGCACCAGCGTGAGGAGGAAGACCAGCGGGTGCTTCGGCATCGGGACGTCGTAGACCGCGTCGGCCAGGCCGAGGACGAGCCCGATGCCTGCCAGCGCGACCACCACGTGGATCAGCAGCTGCGCGCCCAGCAGGTTCGCCGGGTGCGCCGGCGTCGTGGCCAGCCGCCGCAACACGCCCTGCTCGCGGTAGGTCGCGACGGCGCCCGGGATCGACTGCAGCGCGAGCGCGGCGAGGGTGACGACGATCAGCGACGGCACCCAGGCGTCGATGAACCGGTACCCGCCGGCCGCCTCGCTGGGTTTCGTCATGCCGGGGATCGCGCCGATGCCCAGCAGGAGAGCGGACGGCAGCAGGAGGCCCACCACCGCCATCAGCGGCGAGCGGAGGAAGAGCTTGGTTTCGGTGGCGGTGATCTTGGCGAAGGTGGTCATCGGGCACTCCTCGTGAGCGAAACGAACGCGTCGTCCAAAGTGGCGGCGCCGGCCGCGGCGCGGAGCTCGGCCGGGGTGCCGGTGGCGACCACGCGGCCGGCGTCGAAGATCGCGACGCGGTCGCAGAGCCGTTCGGCCTCGTCCATGAAGTGCGTGACGAGCAGGACGGTGACGCCGGTGGCGCGGACACCCTCGACGAGCCGCCACGTTTCGCGGCGGGCGTGCGGATCGAGCCCGGTGGTCAGCTCGTCGAGGATCGCCAGTTCCGGACGGCCCACCAGCGCCAGCGCGATCGACACGCGCTGCTTCTGGCCGCCGGAAAGCTTCCCGAAGGAGCTGCGGGCGTGGTCGCGCAGGTCGAGCTGGTCGAGCAGGACGTCGACGTCGGCCGGCTCCGGGTAGAAGGAAGCGAACAGTTCCAGTGCTTCGCGCACCCGCAGTTTCGGCGGCAGCCGGCTTTCCTGGAGCTGGACGCCGACGCGGCGGGTCAGCGCCGCGCGGTCGGTCGCCGGGTCCAGGCCGAGCACGGAGATCGTGCCGCCGTCGGCCTGGCGGAGGCCTTGCAGGCACTCGACCGTGGTGGTCTTGCCGGCGCCGTTGGTGCCGAGGATGCCGAAGATTTCGCCGCGCTCGACGGTGAACGAAACGCCGTCGACCGCGACCCGGGGGCCGTAGCGCTTGTGGAGCTCGGTGACTTCGATGAGAGGCATGGCTACGAACCTACGAAGGGGCGGCCGCCGCCGGAATGACGCTGAAACCCCAGCTCAGGTAGCGTTTTGCTGAAGCGGGGGTGGGGCTGGGCCCACCCCGTTCGTGGGGCCGTGGGCAGTGCGCGGGCGGCGCGATCCGGCGAGGATCCGGGGGGAGGAGGTGCCGGATGACGTACCTGCGTGCGCTCGGCCGGGCGCTGGCCCTGGCCGCGTTTTCGTTGCTCAGCTGGCTCGACGTCCTGGTCGAGCTGATCACGTTCGCGCTGCTGTGCGTCGGGGTGGTCTTCTTCTTCGGCTCCGCGGTCGAATGGGCCCGCGGGCGGTCGGCGGTGGCGCGGACGCTGGCCGCGCGCTGGTGCGGCGTCGAGATCGAAGCGCCCTACCGGCCCGAGCCGCCGGAGCCCGTGCGGGAGCGCGACGGCTGGTACCGCGACGGCAACCAGCTCTACAAGCGGGCGTTCTGGATCCGCTGGCAGCACCGGCTCACCTGGGCGATGGAAGACCCGTCCACGGGCCGGGAATTCGGCTGGCAACTGGTGAACCCGCTGGTCACGCTGCTGCTGCCGGTGGCCGTCCTGCTCGGCGTACCCGCGGTGCTCCGCGGCTACGGCCGGTGGACGCGCTGGTGGATCGGGCCGCGCCCACCCGTCGAGCCCTCGCGCAAGAACTGGCTGCACCGGCACCTCGAATCGCTGGGTCACCAGGCCGGGCTGTTCGCGGTTTCGGTGGTGCAGCTGGTCTTCGCGGTCTTCCAGCTGGGCGTCATGGTTTTCTTCGTGCCGCTGGCGACCCCGGTCGTGCTGTGGAACCGGACGATCACCGACACGCTGCGCCGGGAGGCCGAGAACTTCACGGGGGTGCGGATCCCGCGCCCGTACCTGCCGCCGCCCGGGTTGCCGGTGCCTCGTCCCGACGGGCTCTACCAGGCGGGCAACCAGCTGTACGAGGAACCGTTCTGGCCGGTCCAGCACGCCCGCACGCGGTGGATCTACCGCGACCGCGCCACCTGGCGCGACCTCGCCGGCAGCCTGCTCGTCCCGCTGGTTTCGTTCCTGCTGATCCTGCCGACGATCACGGTGGTCAGCCGGGGGATCATCGGCCTCGCCGCGCTCTGGGTGTGGCGGCCGTTCGTCTCGTCGCCGGTCGAGTGGTTTCCGCTGCCCGAGGTGTCGACGCACCTGGGCGCGCTCGCGCAGACCCCGGTCATGCTGGCGATGGTCGTCGCCGGTCTGGTGCCGACGACCTGGCTCGCCCGCCAGCAGGCGCGCTTCGCCCGGGTGTGGTTCGGGCCGACCGAGTCCTCCCGGCTCGCCCAGCGCGTCGAACGGCTCAAGCAAACCCGCTCCGACGTCACGGTCACGCAGGCGGCGGAACTGCGCCGGATCGAGCGCGACCTGCACGACGGCATCCAGTCCCGGCTGGTGGCGATGGGGATGAAGCTGGGCGCGGTCGAGGCGCTGGTCGACACGGACCCGGCGGCGGCGAAACGGCTCGCGGCGGAGCTGCGGGCGGCGTCGTCGGAGGCGCTCACCGAACTGCGGGTGCTGATCCGCGGCATCCACCCACCCGTGCTGTCCGAACGCGGGCTGCTGGACGCCGTGCGCGCGCTGGCGCTGGACAGCCCGCTGAAGGCCGAGGTCACGGGCTCGCTACCGGGACGGGTCGAGGAGCCGGTGGAGGCGTGCGTGTACTTCGCGGTGTCCGAACTGCTGGGCAACGCGGCGAAGCACGGCGCGAAACGGGTGTCGATCGAGGTGAGGTTCGCCGACGACCTCTTGACGGTGGTGGTGACCGACGAAGGCCCGGGTGGCGCGAATCCGGCGCGGGGCTCGGGACTGCGCGGAATCGAGCGCAGGCTGGGCGGGTTCGACGGTAGGTTGACGCTGACCAGCCCCATCGGCGGGCCGACGAAGGCGACCCTGGAGATCCCGTGTCAGATACTGGGCGACCGAGAACCCTTGTCGCCGAAGACCAATATCTCCTCCGAGACGGCCTGACCCACCTGCTGGCCGCGCACGGCTTCGACGTCGTCGAGGCGGTCGGCACCGGCCCGGAGCTGGTGGCGGCGCTGCGCACCCACCGCCCCGATGTGTCCATTGTGGACGTCCGGATGCCGCCGACGAACACCGACGAGGGGCTGCAGGCCGCGCTGGCGGCCCGCCGGGAGACCCCCGGTCTGCCGATCCTGGTGCTGTCCCAGCACGTCGAGCAGCTGTACGCGCGCGAGCTGCTGGCCGACGGCACGGGCGCGATCGGCTACCTGCTGAAGGACCGGGTGTTCAACGCGGAGCAGTTCATCGACGCCGTCCGCCGGGTCGCGGCGGGCGGCACGGTGATGGACCCCGAGGTGATCGCGAAACTGGTCGCGGGCAACGCGTCCGACCCGCTGGCGGCGCTGACCGCGCGCGAACGCGAGGTGCTGTCGCTGATGGCGGAGGGCTGTTCCAACGCGGCGATCGCGGCCCGGCTGCACTTCAGCGAAGGAGCGGTCGGCAAGCACACGGCGAACATCTTCGCGAAGCTGGACATCACGGCTTCGGACGACACGAACCGCCGGGTGCTGGCCGTGCTGACCTACCTCGGCGCGGGGGCTTAGCCGCGCGAGATCCGGGTCATCTCCTCGCGCTCCACGACCTTGATCCGCTCGCGGCCCGCCGCCGAGCCCAGCGCCTTCTCGTGCGCGTCGAGCCGGCCCCAGCCGTCCCAGTTGGTGAACGGGATCCCGCGGGTCGCGAGGAAGTCGAGGATCGCGTCCGGTGCCGCGTGCTTCGGGGCCGCCAGCGTGTCCGCGTCCGACAGCAGGCTCGCGATCGTCTCCGCCGCGTCGCCCTTCGTGTGGCCGATCAGGCCCACCGGACCGCGCTTGATCCAGCCCGTCACGTACACGCCCGGCAGCTGGTTCTCGTCCAGGTCCAGCACGCGGCCCGCCTGGTTCGGCACCACGCCCGCCGCGTGGTCGAACGGCAGCTCCGGCAGGTGCGACGACAGGTAGCCGACCGCGCGGTACACCGCCTGGACGTCCCAGTCGTGGAACTCACCCGTGCCGCGCACGGATCCGTCGCCGGTCAGCTCGGTCCGCTCGGTGCGCAGGCCCGTGACGCGGCCGTCCGCGCCCAGCACCTCCGCCGGCGAGTGGAAGAAGTGCAGGTGCAGCCGGCGCGGGCGGGAACCCGGCTCGCGGATGGCCCACTCCTGCAGCGTCTTCACGACCATGTCGATCTGCTTCGACGCGCGCAGCGCCGCGATGCTGCCCTCGTCGAACTCGATGTCCTCCGGGGACACGATGACCTCGACGTTCGGCGAGTGGTCCAGCTCCCGCAGTTCCAGCGGGGTGAACTTCGCCTGCGCCGGGCCGCGGCGGCCGAACACGTGCACGTCCGTCACCGGGCTGGCCTTGAGCCCCTGGTGGACGTTGTCCGGGATGTCGGTGGCCAGCAGCTCGTCGGCCGTCTTCGCCAGGACGCGTGCCACGTCCAGCGCGACGTTCCCGACGCCGAGGACCGCGACCGAAGACGCGGTCAGTGGCCACGAGTGCGGCGCGTCGGGGTGGCCGTCGTACCAGGACACGAAGTCGGCGGCGCCGTAGCTGCCGTCGAGGTCGATGCCGGGGATGTCGAGCGCGCGGTCGGCGGACGCGCCGGTCGAGAAGATCACCGCGTCGTAGAACTCGCGCAGCTCGTCGAGCTTGATGTCGGTGCCGTAGTCGATGTTGCCGAGCAGCCGGATGTTCGGCTTCGAGAGCACCTTCTCCAGCGCCGTGACGATGCCCTTGATGCGCGGGTGGTCGGGCGCGACGCCGTACCGGATCAGCCCGAACGGCGCCGGCATGCGTTCGAACAGGTCGATCGAGACGTCGGCGGCGGACTTGTCCAGGATGTCGGCGGCGTAGATCCCGGCGGGACCGGCACCCACCACGGCTACACGAAGAGATCGGCTCACTGGTCCCACGGTAAGTTAGGATCACCTAACCTAAAATGTGATTTGGCGTACGGTCCACCCGGTGGGAGCCGGTAAGCTCGGCGCCATGCGCGTTCTCGTCGTCGACAACTACGACAGCTTCGTCTACAACCTGGTCCAGTACCTGGCCCAGCTCGGCGCCGACTGCACGGTCTGGCGCAACGACGTCGTGGACCTCGACCGCGTGCCCGAGTTCGACGCCGTGCTCGTCTCTCCCGGTCCCGGTACGCCCGAACGCGCTGGTCAGAGCATGGACGTCGTCCGCAAGTGCGCCGAGACGCGCACGCCGATGCTCGGCGTCTGCCTCGGCCACCAGGCGCTCGGCGTCGTCTACGGCGCGACCGTCGACCGCGCCCCCGAGCTGCTCCACGGCAAGACGAGCCAGGTGCGGCACACCGGCGCCGGCATCCTCCAGGACCTGCCCGAGGAGTTCACGGCCACTCGGTACCACTCGCTGACCGTGGTGCCCGACACCATCTCCGACACCGTCTTCGAGATCACCGGACGCACGGAGTCCGGCATCGTGATGGGCATGCGCCACCGCGAGCTGCCGCTGGAAGGCGTCCAGTTCCACCCGGAGTCCGTGCTCACCGAGGGCGGCCACCGGATGCTCGCGAACTGGCTGGCCACCGCGGGCCACCCCGTCGATCCGGTGCGGGTGAACGAACTCGAACGGGCGACCAAGGCGCTGCAGAAGGCCGCTGTTGCGTGATCCGGCTGGCGGGGGTCGGCAAGCGGTACGGGCGGGGTGACTTCGTCCTCCGCGACGTCGACCTGACCGTCGAGCCGGGGCACGTCGTCGGCATCCTCGGCAGCAACGGCTCCGGGAAGTCGACCCTGCTGCGGATCATGGCCGGTGTCTCGCACGCGACCACCGGCACGGTCACCGGCACCCCGCGGATCGGCTACCTGCCGGACCGCTTCCCGGCCGGCCAGCGCATGGGCGCCCGGGCCTACCTGCGGCACATGGCCCGCATCCGCGGGCTCGCCGACCTCTCGATGATCGACCCGCTGCTCGAGCGGCTCGCGCTCGTCGGCGGGCCGACGGCACCGCTGCGGACGCTGTCCAAGGGCAACGCGCAGAAGGTCGGGCTCGCGCAGGCCGTCATGGTGCGGCCGGACCTGCTGATCCTCGACGAGCCGTGGTCCGGGCTGGACGTCGGGACGCACGCGATCCTCGGCGAGGTCGTCGCCGAGACGCGGGCGCGCGGGGCGAGCGTCGTGTTCACCGATCACCGGCCGCAGGTGGTGCACGACCACGCCGACGTCGTCCACCTCATGAACGACGGCAGGCTCACGGCGGAAAGCGCCGAGCCGACCACGCGGATCGTGCTGCGCGGCGACGGCACCGGCTGGGCCGACGAACCCGGCGTGCGGCACGCGGTCGCGGAAGGCCCGCAGCTGGTGCTCACGGTCGAGGTCGCTGCGGTGGACGCGGTGTTGCTGCGGGCGTTGAAGGACGGCTGGTCGGTCCGGGAGGTGGCGCCGTGCTCGCCCTGACGCGGTACTACCTGGCGCTGCTCGGTCATTCGCAGCGGTACCTGCCGGCGTTGCTGGCCTACCTCGCGCTGTGCGTGATCCTCTACGCCGACCCGCACTCACCGCCGCTGCCGCTGTTCGGCGTGAGTGCCGGCGGGCTGCTGGTCGTCTCGTGCTGGCTGACGATCGCCCTGCTCGACATCGAAGACCCCGTCCAGCGCCTGATCACCCTGAGCCACGCGCGGCAGTGGCGGCGGATGATCACCGGCGCGATCCTCACCGTGCTCGCCTGTGCGCTGGTGCTCACCGTGATCACCGAGGGGTGGTCGGCGCTCAAGTCGTTCAAGGTCCAGCCGTCGGCGCTCGGCATCGGGTTTCTCGCCCACCTCGCCTGCGCGGTGCTGGGTATCGCGATCGCCCTCCCGTGCTCGCGGCTGCTCGTCCACCGCGTCGGCTGGACGGTGCTCGCCGCGGTGATCACGCTCGTCGTCGTCCTGCTGGCGAAGATCCCGCTGGTCCACCCGCTGCTGCACGCCCTGACCGACGAGGAACCGGTCGGCGGTCCGCTGGTGCTGGCGCTCGTCACGGCGGTGGGGATGCTGGCCGTCAGCTTCTTCGTCGTCTCGGCCCTGGTGCGCCGGCGCTCCTGACTGCAAATTGCAGAGTTCAATTCCCCCGCCGGACTTCCAGTCGAACCCCGCGGACGGCTAAGGTTCGGGGCCTCTCCGGTTCTGGGCGAAGGGAGATCGGGTGACGGCTGGGATCGTCGCGATCACCGTGCCAAATTCCGCCGATGAGCTTCCGGCGCTCGCCGCGTGGTTGCGTGGCGAAGACGAGCTCCGTGGCCGCGTCCAAGTCTTCGACGCCGTCGTGGTCGGCGTCTCGAGCAACTCCGCCGGTGTCTTCTGCCGCTCGCTCTTCGGGTGGCTGACGCGGGGCCGGGAATCCCGCGTCTCCCTGAAGGTCAAACGCTCGGGCGCCGCGGAGGAACTCCAGCTGGACTTCGGTACCGCGAGCGACGCCGAGCAAGTTCTCGGGGCCGTCCAAGGATTCCTCGACAAGGCCTGAACGACGGAAAAGGCCCGCACGGCGAACCGTGCGGGCCTTTCGCGATCTGTCAGCGCGAGATCGGTCAGGGTGAGCCAGAAGGCGATGTCGGACCCGTCGGGATCGTGATGCCGCCGCCGTTGCCTTCCGATACCTGCACGGTGATGGGCTGGTCCTTGGCGATCTGGCTACCCGCCTTGACGCTCTGCTTGGTGACCGTGCCTTCCGGCTGCCTGCTGCCCCGGTCGGACTGCTGCGTCAGGGTGCCTGTCCAGCCCATGCTCTGCAGCTTCTGCTGCGCTTCGTCGACGGGCATGCCGACCAGTTGCGGCATCTCGATCTGGGTCTGGGTCTCCGGACCCGTCGACACGGTCAGCGTGATGACCTCACCGATCGCCAGCTGACCGCCGTTCGGGTTCTGGGTGATGACCGAGTCCTTCGGCACCGTGTCCGACGCCTGTTCGGTCTTCTTCGTCTTGAAGCCCTGGCCTTCCAATGCCGCCTTGGCCTGCGAGTAGGGCCTGCCGGTGAAGTCGGTGACCGTCTTGAGCTGCTTCGACTTGCCCACCGTGATCTTCACGCTGCTGCCCTCGGCGACCTCGGTCGAAGCCGCCGGGTTCTGCTCCTGCACCAGGCCGGCCTGGTTCGGGTCGTCGACCTCGACCTGGCCGACGTTCGGGTCGAGCGTCAGCTTCGCGTCGGTCAAGGCCTTCTCGGCATCGTCCTTGCTCTTGCCCTTGAGGTCCGGCACGCTCGCCTTGCCCGGCGCCACGCCGACGTACAGCGTGATCTTCTGGCTCGTCGCGACCTGCGTCCCGACCGACGGGTCGATCTTGATGACCCGGGTGATGTCGTCCTGGCCGCACTGGGGGCTGCCGTCGGTCGGCTGCACCCCTCCGCACGTCACCTGCTTCTGCTCGATCGTGCCGTTGAAACCCTTGTTGTTCAACGTCTCCCGGGCCTGGGGCACGGTCAGGTGCAGCACGTCCGGGACCGCCACCAGCGTCGCGTCGTTGCTCTTGAACGAGCCCGCCAGCCACATGATCAGCAGCACCGCGCCCAGCACGAACACAGCGGCCACCGCGGCCAGGATCGTGCGACGCCGGCGTTTGGCCTTCGGGTCTTCGTCGTCCGGCTCGCTGTACTCGTCGTAGCGCTGCGGCTGCCGCCGGTCGGCGTTCATCACCTGCGTGCGCTCGTCTTCGGACATCACCATCGGCGCCACCGGGCGCTGACCCGAGAGGGTGCGCACCAGGTCCGAGCGCATCTCCGCCGCCGACTGGTAGCGGTTCGCCGGGCCCTTGGCCAGCGCCTTCAGCACGACCGCGTCCAGCTCCGGAGCCACCGCCGGGTTCACCGAGGACGGCGATTTCGGGTCTTCCCGGACGTGCTGGTAGGCCACCGCGACCGGGGAGTCCCCGGTGAACGGCGGCTCGCCGGTGATCAGCTCGTACAGCACGCAACCGGCGGCGTAGACGTCGGAACGCGCGTCGACCGACTCGCCGCGGGCCTGCTCCGGCGACAGGTACTGCGCCGTGCCGATCACCGCGGCCGTCTGGGTCATGGCGGACTGGCCGTCGTGCATCGCGCGCGCGATGCCGAAGTCCATCACCTTGACCGCGCCGTTCTTCGTGATCATCACGTTGGCCGGCTTGACGTCGCGGTGCACGATGCCGTGGCGGTGCGAGAAGTCCAGCGCCGCGCATACGTCGGCCATGACCTCCATCGCCCGCTTCTGCGACATCGGACCCTCGGTCTTGACGATGTCGCGCAGCGTCCGGCCTTCGACGTACTCCATGACGATGTACGGCAACGGCCCGAAGTCGGTGTTCGCCTCACCGGTGTCGTAGACCGCGACGATCGCCGGGTGGTTCAGCGCGGCGGCGTTCTGCGCCTCCCGGCGGAAGCGCTCCTGGAACTGCGGGTCCCTGGCGAGGTCGGCACGGAGGATCTTGATCGCGACTTCCCGGCCGAGACGCACGTCGTGGCCGTGATGGACCTCGGACATGCCTCCGTAGCCGAGCGTCTCGCCCAGCTCGTACCGGTTGGAGAGCAGTCTGGGTGTGCTCATCTCTGGGTGCCGTTCCATTCCGTCCAAGGTGTGGTCATGATGCCTTGCTGGCCATCGTCGGTGGTGCCGGGAGTGGTCGCCGCACCGGCGCTCGAAGCGGTCGGTCCCTCCACGGGCGCCTGTCTACCCGGGAACACCTCACTCGTCGACTGGCCGCTGCGCGGCGTCGAGCCGCCGGCGCCGATCATCTTCGCCACCAGCACGATGCCCGCCACCAGGACAACGAGCAGGATCACCGCGAGAAGTGCCCACCAGCCCCACTGGGTCTTCTTCCGCGGTGCCGGCAGCATGACCTGGCGCGGGGCGGGCCGGGACGGCGGGCCGATGACGGGCATCGGGTTCATCGCGGGGGACGGCGGGCCGACCGGCATCGGCTGGTGCATCTGCTGCGGCGGCACGGGCACCGGCATCGACGGTGGCGGCGGCTGCTGCTGCTGTTGATGTTGCGGCTGCTGGGGTTGCTGCCCGGTCGCGTACGCCGCGTTGACCAGCCCGGACGGCGTCGGCAGCGGCAGCCCGGCACGGACCGCGGCGACCGCGGCCGCGAACTCGCCGCCGTTGTTGTAGCGCTGCCGCGGATCCTTGACCAGGGTCGCCTCGATCACCGCACGCGCCGCGGGTGGCACGTCCGGCGGCAGTGGCGGGGCGATGTCGCGGATGTGCATCATCGCGACCGTCACGGCGTTCTCCGACAGGAACGGCCGGTGCCCGGCGAGGCATTCGTAGCCGCACACCGCCAGCGAGTAGACGTCGGACGCCGGCTCGGCCGGTTGCCCGAGCGCCTGCTCCGGCGCGATGTAGTGCGCCGTGCCCATGACCATGCCGGACCGGGTGACCGGGGCCGCGTCGGCCGCCTTCGCCACGCCGAAGTCGGTGATCTTCACCTGGCCCGCCGACGTCACCAGGATGTTGCCCGGCTTGACGTCCCGGTGGACCAGGCCGTGGGAGTGCGCGGCCTGCAGCGCGTTGCCCGCCTGCTCGAGCATGTCGAGCGTGAACTCCGCCGACAGCCGCCCGTGCTTGGCCAGCAAGCCGGCCAGCGGGTCGCCGTCGACGAGCTCCATCACCAGGTACGCGATCGGCAGGTCGCCGTCGAAGATGGTTTCGCCGTAGTCGTGCACCGCGGCGATGCCGGGGTGGTTCAGCGACGCCGTCATCCGCGCTTCGGTGCGGAAGCGGTGGAGGAATTCGGCGTCGCCGGAGAGTTCGGCCTTGAGGATCTTGACGGCCACGGTCCGGTCGAGCCGGGTGTCGCTGGCCTGCCAGACCTCACCCATCCCGCCGACGGCGATCCGGCTCGTCAGCTTGTAGCGGTCGGCCAGCAGCTGACCGGAGGACAGCATGCGCTATCCACCCCCGAGCTTCGCGTTGATGGCCGCACGGCCGATTTCGGAGGCGACCTTGCCGCCCGTCGCGGCCAGCCCGCGGTTGCCGCCGTCTTCGACGATCACGGCGACCGCGATCTGAGGGTCGTTCGCCGGGGCGAAGGCGGTGTACCACGCGTGCGGGGCGGTGTTCTTGGAGTCCGTGCCGTGCTCGGCGGTGCCGGTCTTCGACGCGATCTGGATGTCCGGGCGCTTGCCGCCGCCCGCGGTGAAGCTCTCGGAAGCGATCATCATGTCCTTGAGGATCGCGGCGTTCGACGACGAAAGCGCCGCGGTGCCGGTGAGCTCGGTGGGGCTGTAGTCCTCGATGGTCGACAGGTCCGGCGCCAGCACCGACTGCACCAGCTGGGGCTTCATCGCCATCCCGCCGTTGGCCACGGTGGCCGCGAGCAAGCAGTCCTGCAGCGGGGTGATCCGGACGTCGCGCTGGCCGATGCCGCTTTGGTACAGCGCGCCCTGCGAGTCGAGCGGGCCGACCGTCGACGGGGCGACCTTCATCGGCACGGTCAGGTCGGTCTGCCCGATGCCGAAGTTCGCCGCCGTCTTCTTCATCTTGTCCGGGCCCAGCTGGCCGGCGAACTCCGCGAACGGCACGTTGCACGAGTGCGCGAGCGCGTCCTTGAAGGTGTTGCCGGGGCACGTTTCGCCCGCGTAGTTCTCGAGCGTGACACTCGTGCTCGGCAGCTTGGTGTTCGACGCCGTGCTGACCGGGGTGTCCGGGCCCTTGCCGTCCTCGAGCGCGGCCGCCGCGGTGACCAGCTTGAACGTCGAACCCGGCGGGTAGGTCTCGGAGATCGCCCGGTTCAGCATGGGCTTCTTCGGGTCCTTGTTGTTCGCGTTCCAGGCGTCGGTCTGCGCCTTCGACGTGTGCGAAGCGAGCTGGTTCGGGTCGTACGACGGCGTCGACACCATCGCCAGGATCCGGCCGGTCTTGGGCTCCAAGGCGACGACGGCGCCGGTGTAGCCCTTCTGCGTCATCAGGTCGTACGCGGCCTTCTGCACGGCCGGGTCGATGGTCAGCCGGACGTTGCCGCCGCTGGGGTCCCGGCCGGTGACCATGTCCGACAGCCGCCGCACGAACAGCCGCGGGTCGGAGCCGTTGAGGACGTCGTCCTCGGCGCGCTCCAGCCCGCCGGCGCCGTAGTTGATCGAGTAGTAGCCGGTGACCGGCGCGTACATCGGGCCGTCGGCGTAGGTCCGCTTGTACTTGTACTTGTCGTTCGACGGGTCGATGCCGGCCAGCACCTCGCCGTTGGCTTGCGACACGATCTTGCCGCGCTGGCGGGCGAACTCGTCGTAGAGCACCCGGGCGTTGCGCGAGTCGGTGCGGTAGTCGTCGGCCTTCACCACCTGGATGTACGTGGCGTTGGCCAGCAGCAGGACGACCATGACGAGCATCGCCATGCCGACCTTGCGGAGCGGCGTGTTCATGCCTGCGCGCCCCCGTCCGCCGGTGGACGCTGCACGAGCACGGTGTGCGCTTCCGCGATCGGTGCCTGCGGCTGCTGCTGCGGCTTCGGGCGCGAGGTGGGCTTGCGGGCCGCGTCGGAGATGCGGAGCAGCAGCGCGACCAGGATGTAGTTCGCGAGCAGCGACGAACCACCCTTGGACAGGAAGGGGGCGGTGATACCGGTCTCCGGGATGAGTTTCGTGACTCCGCCGACGACGACGAAGATCTGCATGACCATGGTGAACGCGAGCCCGCCGCCGAGCAGCTTGCCGAACGTGTCGCGCACGGCGAGCGCGCTCCGCATGCCGCGCATGGCGACCATCAAGTACAGCATCAGCACCGCGGCCAGCCCGATGAAGCCGAGCTCCTCGCCGATCGACGCGGTGATGAAGTCGGTGTTGGCCTCGGGCACCATGTCCGGCCGGCCGGCGCCGAGCCCGGTGCCGCCGACGCCACCGGTGCCGAGCCCGAACAGGCCCTGCGCGAGCTGGTAACCGCCGCCGGCCTGGTCGTAGGTGGCCAGCGGGTCCAGCCAGTTCGCCACGCGCTGCTGGACGTGCGTGAAGAGCTTGTACGCGATCACGCAGCCGACGGCGAAGAAGCTGAGCCCCAGGACGACCCAGATGGCCCGCTCGGTCGCGACGTACAGCATCACCAGGATGACGCTGAAGAACAGCAGCGACGTGCCGAGGTCCTTCTCGAACACCAGGACGCCGATGCAGACGAACGCGGCGATCAGGATCGGGCCGAGGTCGCGGGCGCGCGGCAGCTCGACCCCGACGAGCTTCTTGCCCGCCACCATGAACAGGTCCCGCTTCGACACCAGGAACGAAGCGAAGAAGATCATCAGCAGGATCTTCGCGAACTCGCCCGGCTGGATCGAGAAGAACGGCAGCTTCAGCCACACCTTGGCGCCGTTGACCTCGGACAGGCTCGACGGGAGCAGGGCGGGCAGCGCCAGCGCGACGATCCCGATCAGGCCCGCGGTGTAGCCGTAGCGGGTCAGCGTGCGGTGGTCGTTCACCACGATCAGCACGACGACGAAGAACACCAGTGAGATGACCGTGAACAGCACCTGCGCGGTGACGGCGGGCGTGTAGTCCTTGCCCTGCTGCGTGGCGCGTTCGGCCAGCGCCAGGTCGATCCGGTGGATCATCACCAGCCCGATGCCGTTCAGCAGCGCGACGCAGGGGAGCAGCACGGGATCGGCGTACGGCGCCCACTTGCGGACGGCCAGGTGCGCGCCGGTCAGCACCCCGAGGTAGGCCAGGCCGAGCCAGATGATCGAGGCGGTGAGCTCCTGCTCCTGGTTCGCCTCCACCAGGACCAGCGCGATGGTGACGATGACCGTGGCGAAGCCCAGCAGCACCAGTTCGGTGTTGCGGCGGGTCGGGACCTCGCGCGGCGGGTTCGTCTGGAACTGCGCGGCGAGCGGTTCGGCGGCGCGCGCGGCAGACTGGCTCATCAGTTACCGCCTCCGTTCGTCGGTGCCGTCGAACTCGGCGTCGAGCAGTCCCTCCCCGCTGGCTGGTTCGCCGACGAGGGAGCGGTCGAGCCGGCCGGAGCCGACGGAGTCGTCGTCGGCGTGACCGAAGGGCTCGGCGTCGCGGACGGCTGACCGCCCGCCGGCGCGCACGTGTTCAGGCGTTTGCGCAGCTGCAGGAAGTCATCGATGTACTTCCGGGCGTCGTCGAGGTTGTCCCTCTTGACGCCGTTCTGCACGGCCAGCCGCGCGTCTTCCTGGAGCTGGGTGACGCGCAGCTTGTCCGTGCACACCTGGCTGGGGGGGCAGGAGCCCTGCTCGTAGGCGTGCAGGTCGATGCCGAGAATGCTGCCGGGGACGCCGCGGTAGATCACGACCTCCCCGTCCGCTCCCTCGCCGACATAGTACTGACTCAGCACGAAGTAGCGGGTCGCGATGGCCGCCGCGGCGAGCACCACGAGAACCACGAGCGCGCCGGCCAGCCAGCGGAACCGCTTCCGGCGCCGGGCCTTCGGGTCTTCCTGCGGCTGGGGCAGGTCCGGACGCTGCTGCGGCGGCGGCTGGGTCAGCGCCCTCGCGCGCGCCGCGGGGGAGTCGCCCTGGTGCAGCTCGTCGCTGCCGTCCCCGGCGGCGCCGCCCACGATGGGCGCGTCCTCGCCGAAGTCGACGTCGACCACGTCGGCGATGATCACCGTGACGTTGTCCGTGCCGCCGCCCTTGAGCGCCAGCTCGATCATCCGGTCCGCGCACCGCTGCGGGTCCGGGATCTGCACGGCTTCGGCCAGCGTCTCGTCGCTGACCATGCCGGACAGGCCGTCCGAGCAAATCAGGTACCGGTCACCGGAACGCGCCTCGCGCACGGTCAAGCTGGGCTCGACCTCGTGCCCGGTGAGCGCCTTGAGCAACAGCGACCGCTGGGGGTGCACCGCCGCTTCCTCGGGCGTGATCCGGCCCTGTTCCAGGAGTTCGTTGACGAAGCTGTCGTCGCGCGTGATCTGCGCGAACTGACCGCCGCGGAGCAGGTACGCCCGCGAGTCGCCGACGTGCACCAGCCCCAGCCGGGTGCCGGCGAACAGCACCGCGGTGAGCGTGGTGCCCATGCCGTCGAGGTCGGGGTCCTGCGAGACGAGCTCGGCGATCGCGGCGTTGCCGTTCGCCACCGCTTCGCGCAGCTGGGCGAGCAGGTCGTCGCGCGGTTCGTCGTCGTCGAGCGGGGCGAGGGAGGCGATGACGACCTTGCTGGCCACTTCACCCGCCGCGTGCCCACCCATGCCGTCGGCGAGCGCGAGCAGGCGAGGGCCGGCGTACACGGAGTCCTGGTTGCTCGAACGCACCAGGCCCCGGTCGCTGCGGGCTGCGTAGCGGAGGACGAGAGTCATGGGCGAAGCTCGATCACCGTCTTGCCGATCCGGATGGGGACTCCGAGCGGGACCCGGAGGGGTGCAGTGACCTTAGCCCGGTCCAGGTAGGTGCCGTTCGTCGAGCCCAGATCTTCCACGTACCAGTCCTCACCGCGCTGCGCGATCCGTGCGTGCCGGGTCGACGCGTAGTCGTCGTCGAGGACCAGTGTGGAGTCGTCGGCGCGGCCGATCAGGATCGGCCTGCCGTCGAGCGCGATGCGTGTCCCGGCCAGCGCGCCGTGGGTCACGAGGAGCTGCTGCGGCGACTTGCTGTTGCGCGGCTTCTTCTCCTTCTTGCGCCCGAAGGTCGGCACCTGGACGCGCATGCCGGACGCCGCGTAGAGGTCCGAACGGACGACTCTGAGCGCGGCGAACACGAAGAGCCAGAGCAGCACGAGGAAGCCCACCCTGGTGAGTTGTACGACCAGCTCTGGCACTTGGTGTGTCCGCTCCCGACTCTTCCGCGCAGCCGCGACGCGGGTACGCCGCGGTCCCCCCGCACGTCAATTCTGCGGGAACAGTATTCCGGGTCCCGAGTCAGCCCTGTGTACGGAACACGAGGGACGAATGACCCACCCGGATGACGTCGCCGTCGGCGAGCTGCCAGGTCTGGACCGGGGTGCCGTTCACGGTCGTGCCGTTGGTCGAGCCGATGTCGGCGAGCGTGGCGCTCTGGCCGTCCCAGGTGATCTCCAGGTGACGACGCGAAACACCGGTGTCCGGCAGGCGGAAGTCCGCGTCCTGGCCCCGGCCCACCACGTTCCCGCCTTGCTTCAGCGAGTACGTCCGGTTCGAGCCGTCGTCCAGCTGGAGGCTCGCCGCGAGCTGGCGGCCCGGCGCGGGCTGGCCGTAGCCGCCCTGCTGCTGGGCGTACGGGTCCGCGGCCGGCTGGCCGTACGCCTGCTGCTGCTGGCCGTACTGGTCGTAGCCGCCCTGCTGCTGCTGGCCGTACTGGTCGTAGCCGGGCTGCTGGTAGCCGCCCTGCTCGTAGCCACCGCCCTGCGGCTGGGCGTAGCCACCCTGGTCGTAGCCGCCACCCTGGGGCTGCTGGTAGCCGCCCTGCTCGTAGCCGCCACCCTGGGGCTGCGCGTAGCCACCCTGGTCGTAACCGCCGCCCGGGGGAGGCGGCGGCTGCTGCTGGTAGCCGCCCTGCTCGTACCCCCCACCCTGCGGCTGACCGTACTGGTCGTAACCACCACCCGGCTGCTGGGCGCCGTACTGGTCGTATCCACCCTGCTGGCCGTAACCCTGGTCGTACCCGGGCTGCTGGCCACCCTGCTGTCCGTAGCCGTACTGGCCCTGCTGGCCGTACGGGTCACCCTGGTCGTATTGGCCGTAGCCGGGGGGCTGGCTCATTGCTGGGTCTCCTGCGTTGCTGGGTCGTGCCGACCGCGGTGAACCGGCGCCTGAGGGGCGGGCGTCGGGATCGACGGACGAACGGGTCTTGAACTGTCCAGTATGCAGCGCCTCGTTGCGCTCGAGTGATACGACGACGTCACCATAGGTGTCCAGGCCTTCGGCGGCGAGGTGTTCCGCCACCGCCTTGGCCAGCACCTGAGTGACGCGTTGCTCGTCACCGGCCATGCGCTCGTGGTCAGCCGTCCCCAACGACACGATGTAGTGATTCGGGGCGAGCTGCCGACCGCCTGCCAGCTCACGAACGTTCTCCTCACTCTCCCGCTCCAGGGCGATCGCCACTTCCTGCGTGACGACATTGCCACCGAACATGCGCGCGAAAGTGTTCCCCACCAGGTTCTCGAGTCGCCTGTCAAATCGTTCGGCGCGGCCCACCGGGGAAAACCTCCTCACACGTGTGCTTCCGCACCGATCCTATCCGGGTGGGCGAGCCTCGACACGGCCCCCGGTGAAACCCGTGGAAACCACCTGATAGTCTTCTCATCGCTGAAGCAAGGAAGCGCTCGGGCGAGTGGCGGAATGGCAGACGCGCACGGTTCAGGTCCGTGTGTCCGAAAGGACGTGAGGGTTCAACTCCCTCCTCGCCCACGCTGTTCAGGGCCCCGATCGCTAGCGCGATCGGGGCCCTTTCCCGTTGGCCCTGCTTCTCCCGGGGGGCCGAGCCCCCCGGACCCCCCACGGTGCCTCCCGTCACCTTCCAGCGGGAGCCGGGGAGGTACCGGGAGGCGCCGGGAGGTGCCGGGAGAGGCACCCGTGGGCGGCTTGTGGGCCGCTTTGACGGCTCGTGGGCTATGTCACCTCTGTTCGCTTGGGCGAAGTTACGCCGTGTGGGTGGTGAGCCAGGTGGCTAGGACGTCCGCCCGGCTTGTTGTCTCGATGCCCGCGTGGGGGCAGTTCGGGCCCGTTGCTTCCAGGGCGACCAGCTCGGTGCCGGTGAAGTAGGGGGCTCCCGAGTCGTAGGTGCAGGCGCTCGTCGTCGTTTCGGGGGACTCGCCGCGGACGCCCAGGGTCGTTGCGTCCACCTTCGCGATCGTCACCGTGCCCTGCTGGAGGCGGGTGGCCGGCCGGGGATCCGTGCCCGTGAGGCTGCCCCAGCCCGCCAAGGTCAACCGTCGGCCGATCTTCGGGGGCGTGCGATCCACCGTCAGAGGCGGCACCGTGGTCACCGGGGAGTCGAGGCGGATCAGGGCCACGTCGTTCTCCTCGGCCTGGAGGACCTCGGTCGCCCGGCGGGCGATGCCCGACTCCGTCGCTTCGTCGACCAGGCCCAACGTCACCGTCGTCGGGTACGGGACCTTGCCCGAGACCCGGTTGCGGTGGGCGTCGTGGAAGCAGTGACCGGTCGTCACGACCCAGGTGGGCGCGATGAGCGCACCCGTGCAGTAGCTGCTGTACGTCGAGCCGTCCGGACGCGGGATCTTCGTCATCGCGAGCTTCGCGACGAACCCGAACTGGCCGGGTGGGACGTCGGAACCGTGCGCGACCCCGGGCGCGGCCAGCGCGGCGGGGGCGGTCGTGATGGTCAAAACGGCAGCGGCGAGCAAGGCGCGCAGGCGCATTCTTCCCCTTCGTCGAGTCGGTGATCGACGTTCGACGTTAGGGCCGCCGCCGCGGACGGGGAATTCCCTGGCCGGGCGTCACCCGGTGGACCATCGGGTGACACCCGGCCAGCGGGATCAGTTCACGCCGACCAGGTCGACGACGAAGATGAGGGTCTCGCCCGGCTTGATCACGCCGCCCGCGCCGCGGTCGCCGTAGGCCAGGTGCGGCGGGATCACCAGCTTGCGGCGGCCGCCGGTCTTCATCCCCGCGACACCCTGGTCCCAGCCGGAGATGACCTGGCCGGCGCCGAGGCCGAAGCGCAGCGGCTCGCCGCGGTTCCAGGACGCGTCGAACTCTTCGCCGGTCGAGTGCGCGACACCGACGTAGTGCACGGTGACGCTCTTGCCCGGCGTGGCTTCCGTGCCGTCACCGACGGTGATGTCGGTGATTTCCAGTTCGGCCGGAGCGGGCCCGTCCGGGCGGTCGATGAGGGGCTTTTCCAAGGTCATGGCCCTCACCGTACCGACGGCCCTGACGCTGCGCCGATCGGACTACACCCAAGGAGGGGAAAAACGCGAAAAGTCTTCACACTTCGGCTACTGCTGGGTAGCGTGCGCTTCGTCACTTTTCTGGACTGAGGGGAGCCCGGCATGCGTCGTCGCATCCGCGCCCTGACCGTTACGGCACTGGGGGCCCTCGTGGCCGGACTCACCCAGGTCGCCGTCACCGCGCCGGCCGCGCAAGCGGCCGTGTCGCCCGATGACTACTGCGGCGGGCAGTGCAGCGACATCCTCCCGCCCGGAGAGCAGGGCAGTGCCACCCTCGCGGAAATCCTCGCGCACAAGCTGCTCGGCACCCGCCCGGCGCACGCCGCCGACCAGCTCGGGAAGTACTCCTCGCTGGCGAACGGCTACAAGACGCTGACCACCGGCGCGATCAACCAGTACTTCAACGACTCCTCGTTCGGCGTCCCGGCCGATCAGGTGGCGAGCACCACGAAGCCGCGTGCGGACGTCACGATCGTGCGGGACAAGGCCCTCGGCGTCCCGCACATCACCGGGACCACCCGCGCCGGCACCGAGTTCGGCGCCGGGTACGCGGCCGGGCAGGACCGGCTGTGGCTGATGGACGTGCTGCGCCACGCCGCCCGCGGGCAGCTCTCGCCGTTCGCCGGTGGCGCCGCCTCCAACCGCGAGCTCGAGCAGCAGTTCTTCTCGAACGCGCCGTACACCGAGGCCGAGCTGCAGCAGCAGATCGACAAGGTCTCCGCCAGCGGCCCGCGGGGCGCTCAGGGCCTCGCCGACGCGCAGGCGTACGTGGACGGCATCAACAAGTACATCAGCGACTCCTACAGCGGCCGGTACTTCCCCGGCGAGTACGTGCTGACCGGGCACATCGACTCGATCACCAACGCGGGCTCGATCGACCCGTTCAAGCTGACCGACCTGGTCGCGCTCGCCTCGCTGGTCGGGGCCGAGTTCGGCGCCGGCGGCGGCGGTGAGGTGCAGAACGCCATCGCGAAGCTCGCGATGCAGGAGAAGTACGGCGTCGTCCAGGGCGAGAAGGTGTGGCAGAGCCTGCGCGCCGAGGACGACCCCGAAGCCGTCAAGACGCTCCACGACGGCCAGACCTTCCCGTACGGCAAGACGCCGGCCAACGCGGTCGGGCAGGCGCTGCCGGACAACGGCTCGGTGACGCCACAGCCCGTGGTGTTCGACAAGACCGGGTCGGCCGCGGCCGCGACGGCGTCCACTGTGGACGTCGCTGCCCCTGCCGAGCAGGAGCCCGCCCGCGGGATGTTCGAGAACGGCGTGCTACCGGGGAACATGCTGAGCGAGAAGCACGGCATGTCCAACGCGCTGGTCGTCTCCGGCGCGAAGACCGCCAGCGGCCACCCGGTCGCGGTGTTCGGCCCGCAGACCGGCTACTTCGCTCCGCAGCTGCTGATGTTGCAGGAGCTGCAGGGTCCGGGCATCAGTGCCCGCGGTGCGGCGTTCGCGGGCCTCAGCCTGTACGTGCTCCTCGGCCGCGGCCAGGACTACTCGTGGAGCGCGACGACGTCGGCGCAGGACATCATCGACACCTACGCGCTGCAGCTGTGCGACCCGAGCGGCAACGCGCCGACGAAGGACTCGAACTACTACACCTACCAGGGCAAGTGCGTCCCGATGGACACCATCGAGGTCAAGAACGCCTGGAAGCCGACCGTGGCCGACGGCACCGCGGCGGGCTCGTACACGCTGCGGAGCTACCGGACCAAGTACGGCCCGGTGATGAGCCGGGCGACCGTCGGCGGCAAACCGGTGGCGTACACGGCGCTGCGGTCGTCCTACTTCCACGAAGTCGACTCGCTGATCGGCTTCCAGGAGCTTAACGACCCGACCTTCGTCCACTCGGCCCAGGACTTCCAAAAGGCCGCGGCGGACATCAACTACACCTTCAACTGGTTCTACGCCGACTCCAAGGACATCGCCTACTTCAACTCCGGCGGCAACCCGGTGCGGCAGTCCAACGTGGACCCGAACATGCCGGTGTGGGGCGACCAGGGCCACGACTGGGTGGGCTGGAACCCGGCGGGCAACCTGGCGAACTACACGCCGGCGTCGCAGCACCCGCAGTCGATCAACCAGGACTACTACGTCAGCTGGAACAACGCCCAGGCCAACGGCTACGCCGCGGCCGGTGCGGACAAGTCGGCCGTGCACCGCGTCGACCTGCTCGACTCGCGGGTGAAGCAGCTGATCAACAGTGGCACCAAGGTCACCCGGGTCAACCTGACCCAGGCGATGTCCGAGGCGGCGCTGGCCGACCTGCGGGCCGAGCGCGTGCTGCCGCTGCTGCTGCAGGTGCTCGACAAGACACCGGCCACCGGCGCGGCGGCGGACGCCGAGGCGAAGCTCAAGACCTGGCTCTCCCACGGTCACCTGCGCACCGAGTCCTCGGCGGGCAGCAAGGCGTACGCGGACGCCGACGCGATCCGCATCTTCGACGCCTGGTGGCCGCTGCTGGTCCAGGCCGAGTTCAAGCCGGGCATGGGCGACAACGCCTACAACGCGATGACCGCGGTGCTCGGCATCAACGAAAGCCCGTCCGGGTGGCAGAACGGCAACGGCCAGCACACCGGCCAGCCGCACAAGGGCTCGTCGTTCCAGTACGGCTGGTGGGGTTACGTCAGCAAGGACATCCGGCAGGTGCTCGGCCAGCCGGTGGCGGGTCCGCTCGGGCAGACGTTCTGCGGCGGCGGCGACGTCACCGCGTGCCGCCAGGCGCTCGTCGACTCGCTGACCACCGCCGCCGGCCAGCCCGCGAACGCCGTCTACCCCGGTGATGCGAACTGCTCGGCGGGTGACCAGTGGTGCGCCGACACCATCGTGCACAACCCGCTCGGCGGCATCACGCAGGACAAGATCAGCTGGCAGAACCGGCCGACGTTCCAGCAGGTCGTCGAATACGCCGCGCACCGCGGGGACAACGTCGCGAACCTGGCGGCGACGAAGACGGTCAGCGCCACCAGCGCCGAGACCGGCTTCTACCCCTCGCCGGCGTCCAACGCGATCGACGGGAACGCCTCGACCCGCTGGGCCAGTGACTGGAGCGACGACCAGGCGATCACCGTCGACCTCGGTTCGGTCCAGCAGGTCTCGCGGGTGATGCTCAACTGGGAGTCCGCGTACGGCAAGGAGTACCGGATCGAGACCTCGCCGGACGCCGTCCACTGGACGGACGCGGCCGTGGTGACCGACGGCGACGGCGGGCAGGACAACCTCTCGTTCGCCGCGACCCCGGCCCGGTTCGTCAAGCTGCAGGGCGTCCAGCGCGGCACCAAGTACGGCTACTCGCTGTACGAGTTCGAGGTGTACGCGCACTGAGCTGCCGACCCTGAAAGCCCGGCCGGGGCACTCGCGGACGCGTGGGTGCCCCGGCCTCCCCTTATCTTGGGCGGATGGACGACTGGACGCCCCGCACCAAGGCCATCGCCGCCGGCCGGCCGCACGGCCCCGGTGAGCCGCTGAACACCCCGCTCGTCGCCACCAGCACCTACCAGGCCGGTGGCGATTTCGTGTACGCGCGCGGCGACGGGACGCCGACCTGGCACGCGCTCGAAGAAGCCGTCGGGGCGCTGGAAGGCGGGCAGGCGACGGCGTTCGCGTCCGGGGTTGCCACGCTGTCCGCGGTGCTGGACCTGCTCCCGGTCGGGTCGCGGGTCGCCGTGCCGACGTTCAGCTACGCGGTGACGCGCGGGGTGCTGGCCCACGCGCAGAAGCTCGGCAAGCTCGCCGTCACCGAACTCGAGCCGACGGACACCGATGCCTGGGTCGCCGAGGCCGCGACGGCCGACCTGGTCTGGCTGGAATCGCCGACCAACCCGACCCTCGACGTGATGGACATCGAGCCGATCGCCGCCGCGGCGCGCGGCCGGGTCGTCGTCGACAACACCTTCGCCACCCCCCTGCAGCAGCGGCCGCTCGAACTGGGTGCGGACGTCGTCGTGCACAGCGCCACCAAGCTCATCGGCGGGCACAGCGACCTGCTGCTGGGCATCACCGTGGCCAAGGACCCGGCCGTCGCGGCCGAGTTGCGCGGCGCGCGGACGAGGGTCGGGTCGACGCCGGGTGCCCTCGAAGCCTGGCTCGCCCTCAGGGGGCTGCGGACCATGCCCGTCCGGCTGGCGGAGCAGTCCCGCACGGCCGCGCTGCTGGCGGAGCGGCTCGCCGGGCACCCCGCGGTGCGGCGGGTGCGCTACCCGGGCTTCGGCATGATGGTCGCCTTCGAGCTGGCCGACGCCGAGACGGCGGACCGGTGCTGCGCGTCGGTCCGGCTGATCCGGTCGGCGACGAGCCTCGGCGGCGTCGAAAGCCTGGTCGAGCGGCGGGCGTGGCTGGCGGGCGAGGAGCGTGTGCCGCCCGGGCTGATCCGGTTCAGCGTCGGCCTCGAGGACCCGGATGACCTGTGGCGCGACCTGGCGTTCGCCCTCTCGGAGTAACGCAGGTGGTTGAATCGTCGATAGTCGCGACGTCTTGGTCAACCGCCGTTGGGAGTCACCGTGGGTAGAACGCTGAGCCGGGTCGCGGGAATCGTGTCCGCGGGTGCGCTGATCACCTTCGCCGCGGCGCCCGCCGCGCTGGCCGACGACGAGACCCCCACGTCCGAGACGACCACGGCCACGTCGGAAACGACCACCACCACGGCTCCGACCACGACCGAGACCACGGCATCGTCGGTGCCGGTCACGACGACCGGCACCACCTCGGCTCCGGCGACGACCGACGTCACGTCGACCACCACTCCCGGGACCACCACTCCCGAGGACACGACCACGGCGACGTCCGAGCCGCCGAAGGACGACTACCAGGACAACACCGGGGCCGGCTTCGTCGGCGTCGGCGGCGAAGGCAGCCTGACCATCAACTGCGCAGCCGGAGCGCCTGGCAACGTGGCGACCCAGTACCTGAGCGTCACCGGCGGCCCGGACCAGGACGGGGCCGACGGCCGGATCTGGCACTACTCCGTGCGCGTCGACCAGCTGCCGCCGGGCACGACCACCGGCAAGTTCAGCTGGACCTGCGACGGCATCGACGGCGAGGGCGTGGTCGTCTTCGAGCAGGCGCCGCCGCCGGACAGCAGCACCGCGCCGGTCGCCACCGCGACGGCGAGCACCGCGCCGGTCACCACCGCGGTGGCGAGCACCGCGCCGGTCACCACGGCGACCCCGGCCTCGGCCGCTCCTGGCAACGCGGCACCGAAGGCCCAGGTCAAGGTCGCGCCCAAGGGCGGGATCGAGACGGGCTTCGGCGGCACGGCCCCGTGACCGTCCGCCGGGCGGCCGTCGCGCTCGCCCTCGCGTTGACGCTCGCCGGCTGCGGCTCCGCGACGGATCCCCCCAAAGCAGCATCGGTGCCGTCGTCGGTTCCGGTGACCGCGCCGTTCAAGGGCCTGCGGCCGACGTCGGTGCGGATCCCCAAGATCGGCGCGGACTCCAGCCTGATCTCGGTGGGCCTCAAGACCGACGGCTCGATTTCCGTGCCGTCGGTGCACAAGCCGATGCAGGCCGCCTGGTACCAGCTCTCGCCGGTGCCCGGTGACGTCGGCCCGGCGGTCGTGCTCGGGCACGTCGACGGCGACAAGAAGCCCGGCATCTTCTTCAAGCTCAAGGATCTCGCCCCCGGCGACGAGGTGGACGTCGACCGCAGCGACGGGAAGAAGCTGAAGTTCGTCGTCGACCACGTCACGCAGGTTCCGAAGGACACGTTCCCGCGCGACGCCGTCTACGGCAACAGCGCCAAGCCGGAGCTGCGGCTGATCACCTGCGGTGGTGCGTTCGACCACGCCGAGCACAGCTACAAGGACAACATCGTCGTCTACGCGAACCTAGCCGACGCCTGAGCCGGGGTACGGGAATTCCGGCTGCCCGGTCGTTTCCGGGCACACCCAGCGCCGCATGCCCGCGTCGCAGACCGCGTACCCCCAGTTGATCAGCTGGTCCTGCGTCGCTTCGGACATCCTGGTCAGCCGGGTCTTGGTCTCGGCGAGCCGTCTGGTCTGCGCGACGGGGGCGGGCAGGGCGTCCGGCAGCTCGAAGTGCTCGATGTCGCTGTAGGTCGCCCAGTACGTCCCGGCGTAGACCTTGTCTTCGTAGGACTTCAGCAGTGAGCCGGTGCGCAGCTCGCGGACCTGGTTGTCCATCACCGTCAGCACCCGCAGCAGCTGCATCGGCCAGTTGTGCCTGGGCTTGTCCTCGTGCTTCATCTTCTTGCCGGCGTCGCTGACCAGGACGGTCGCCCGCTGGTTCTCGATCGGGTCCAAGCCGAGGTTGTCGTACACGCCCGCGTCGCTGAGCACGATCTTGTGGCCGGCCTGGTGCGGGTCGTCGATCACGACCGGCGAGAGCATCGGCGGGAACGCCGACGACGCGGCGACCGCGGTCGCGAGCGGGATCCGGCCGTGCGGGCCCGGCTGCCGGAAGAACCACCACAGCGAGCCGTCCTGCAGGCTGGTCGCGGTGAACACGAAGTGCGGGCCTGCCGGATCGAGGTCGGCGAGGCAGCAGTCGCCGAAGAGGTGCTTCGCGTACCGGCGAGCGAGTTCCTCGCCGGCACTGCGCCAGGGCATGAACATCGCCTTCAGCGTGACCGGCACGTCGAGGTTGGTGCGGGCCAGCTTCCGGATCGGCTGCACGACCTCCTTGCCGAAGTTCTCCGCCACGCCGTCCGCGCCGAACCACAGCTTTTGCCACGCGTGCGCCAGCACGCCCGCCGCGATCGAACCGCCGGAGACGCTGGAGACGGTGGTCAGCTTCGGCAGCCAGCCGAGCTCGTTGAGCCGCCAGAGCGCGCCGGCGTGGAAAAGCATCGCCCGATAGCCACCGCCGGAAAGCGCGAGGCCGACACCGTCCCGTTTCGCCGCGTCCACCTCGCCGAGTTTAGGGCCGGAGCAACGGCGTGAGCAGCGGCCGTTGCCCGGCGGGGACGTAATCGGCGTAATTGTCGTACAACGCCTGTTTGGCCAGGTGCGCCGAACCAGCGCCGTCGGCCGCGCGGATCGCGTCGAGCACCTCGGCGTGGTGGGCGAGCCACGTGCGCATCAGCGACGTCCGGTTGCTGGCGTGCTCGAGCTTGTCCTCGATCAGTTCCAGCACGACTCCGCGGACGACTTCTTCGCTGACCACCAGCAGGGGGTTGCGGGAGATGCGCGCGATCACCTCGTGGAAGGCGACGTCGGCGCGGCTGAAGTCGGCATAGCCGCGGGAGACGCCTTCGCGCATCGACTCCAGTGCCGTGTCGAGGCCGGTCAGGTCCTCGTCGGTGCGCAGCTCGGCCGCGAGGAGGTGCGCCGAGCCGTCGAGGATCATCCGGAACTGCAGCAGTTCGGCGAGCCCGACGTGGTCGGCGCGCGCGAGCCGGTGCATCGAGCGGTGCAACGCGACGGGCGAGGCGGCCAGTACCTCCGGGCCGCGCGGGTCCCCGGGCCGGGAGCGGATCATCTCGGCCGCCTGCAACACGCGCAGGGCTTCGCGGACCGTCGAGCGGCCCACGCCGAACTGCGTCATCAGCTCGCGCTCGCTCGGCAGGCGTTCGCCCGGCTTGAGCGCGCCGCTGACCACGGCCTGCTCGATCTGCTCGACGACCCGCTCGTACGCGCGGACCGGAGCCACCGTTTCGAACCGCATCCCTTGACCTCGACGTCCGTCGCGTGCAGGCTACTGGTCAGACCAGTGTACCTACCTGGAGGCCAGATGAAAGCCCGGATTCCCGTGCTGGCAGCGGCGCTGCTGCTCGTGGTGTCCGGGTGCTCGGCCGGCTCGTCGGCCAGCGTTTCCGCTGGTCCGGACACGCTTTCCGTCGGCTTCACGGCGGAGCCGGCGAACTTCGACTTCACCCGCACCGACGGCGCCGCGATCCCGCAGGCTCTGCTCTACAACGTCTACGAAGGCCTGGTGAAGCTCGACGCGCAGGGCCGGATCGTGCCGCTGCTCGCGAAGTCGTGGACGATCAGCCCGGACCGGAAGACCTACGACTTCCAGCTGCAGCAGGGCGTCAAGTTCAGCAACGGCGGACCCTTCACCGCAGAGGACGTCAAGTTCTCGCTCATGCGGGTGAAAACGGACTGGACGATCTCGATCAAGTCCACGATGGACGTCGTCGACCACGTCGACGTCATGGCGCCGGACCACGCGCGGGTCGTGCTCTCGAAGCCGTCCAACGGCTGGCTGTTCAGCCTCACCAGCCGGCTCGGCGCGATGTTCAGTCCCACCGGTGTCGCCGACCTGGCGAACAAGCCCGTGGGAACCGGGCCGTACGTCGTGGCGGCGCGCAAGCGCGGCGACTCCGTGGTGCTCAAGGCGAATCCCGCGTACTGGGGCCGGAAACCGGCGTACTCCACGGTGGTTCTCAAGTACGTCAAGGACCCGACCGCGCTGAACAACGCGCTCTACAGCAACGGCATCGACGTCATCTCCGCGATCACCGCACCCGACTCGATCCCGCAGTTCCAGGCCGACGACCGGTTCCAGGTCGTCCAGGGCACGACGAACTCCGAGGTCACGCTGGCCATGAACAACGCGCGGCCGCCGCTGAACGACGTCCGCGTGCGCCAGGCGCTGACGTTCGCGATCGACCGGAAGGCGTTGCTGGACACGGCGTGGGCGGGCCGCGGGACGTTGATCGGCAGCATGGTCCCGCCGACCGACCCCTGGTACGAGGACCTTGCGCAGGTCCACCCGTTCGACCCCGCGAAGGCCAGGGCGCTGCTGGCCGAGGCCGGCACGACGAACCTGAACCTGCGCCTGCGGATCCCGAACCTGCCGTACGCGGTGTCGGCGGCGCAGGTCGTGCAGTCGCAGCTCGCCGACGTCGGCGTGCGGACCACGATCGAGCCCCTCGACTTCCCCGCGGTCTGGCTCAAGCAGGTGTTCACCGACCACGTCTACGACCTCTCGATCATCCAGCACGTCGAGGCCCGCGACATCACGACGTTCGGGAAGCCGAAGTACTACTGGGGCTACGACAGCAAGCGCGTCCAGCAGCTGCTCGCCGAGGCCGACAGCGGGACGCCGGAGCAGCAGGTCGCGGACATGAAGCAGGTGGCGCGGCAGCTGAACACCGACGCGGCCGCCGACTGGCTGTTCCTGTTCCCCAACGTGATCGTCGCGAAGGCGAAGGTCGGCGGGTTCGTCCGGAACCAGGTCAGCGAGTCGTTCGACCTCACCGGGCTGGCGCCGCGATGACGGCCAGGGTGCTGCGCCGGGTGGCGATCTTCGTGGTCAGCGTGCTGGTCGCGTCGATCGTGGTGTTCCTGTTCATGGCCGTGCTGCCCGGCGATCCGGCGCAGGTCGCGCTCGGCGTCAACGCGACGCCGGAGCTGCTCGCCAAGACGCGCGCGGAGTTCGGCATCGACCGTCCGCTCGGCACGCAGTACTTCGACTGGATCGGTGGCGTGCTGCACGGCGACTTCGGCCGCTCGTACGTCACGCGCGACACCATCGGCCCGCAGCTGCTCGACCGCCTCGGCGTCACGCTGTGGCTGGTCGGCGCGGGCATGCTGGTGGCGCTGGTGATCGCCGTGCCGGCCGGGACGTTCGCCGCGGTGAAGCACCGGAAGGCGTCCGGCGCGGGGGTCTCGGGGTTGTCACAGATCGGCGTCGCGATCCCCGCGTTCCTCGCCGGGATCGTCCTCGTACAGATCTTCGCCGTGCAGCTGCGCTGGCTGCCGTCGGGCGGGTGGACGCCGCCGGACCAGGACTTCGGCGAGTTCGCGCGTGGGCTCGTGCTTCCCGCCTTGTCGCTCGGCCTGGTGCAGGGCGCGGTCCTCACGCGGTACGTCCGGTCGGCGGTGCTCGACACGCTCGGCCAGGACTACCTGCGCACCGCGCGGTCGAAGGGGCTCCGGCCCGGCCAGGCTTTGGTGCGCCACGGCTTGCGCAACGCGTCGGTGCCGGTGGTCACGGTGCTCGGGTTGCAGCTGGCCACGTTGCTGATCGGTGCCGTCGTCGTCGAGCGCGTGTTCGTGCTGCCCGGGCTGGGCTCGATGCTGCTGGACGCCGTCGCCGCGCGTGACCTGCTGACCGTGCAGGGGATCGTGCTGGTGCTGGTGGTCGGCGTGCTGCTGGTCAACTTCGTCGTCGACCTCCTCTACACCGTGCTGGACCCGCGATTGCGAGGTTCGTGATGCGCAATCTGGTCCTGGGCTCGGTGCTCGTCGCCCTGGTGGTGCTGGCCGCGCTGCTGTCGTTCGCGTGGACGCCGTTCGACCCGGTGAAGGTCGACGCGACCCACCGGCTGCTCGGCTTCGGCGCGTCCCACTGGTTCGGCACCGACAAGTTCGGGCGCGACCTGCTCAGCCAGCTCATGGTCGGTGCGCGGACGACGTTGTACGTCGGCGTCGTCGCCGTCGGGATCGCCGCTGTCATCGGCACGCCGCTGGGCATCCTGGCCGGGATGTCCCCGCGGTGGCTGGGCGAGTTCGTCATGCGCGTCAACGATCTGGTGCTCGCGTTCCCGGCGCTGCTGCTGGCGATCATGTTCGGCGCGGTGTTCGGGGCCGACACGCTGACGGCGATGGTCGCGATCGGCATCGCCACGATCCCGTCGTTCGCGCGGATCGCCCGCTCCGGCACGCTGCAGGTGATGAGCACGGAGTTCGTGCTGGCGGCCCGCGCAGGCGGGCGGTCGCGGCTGAACATCGCGCTGCGGCACGTGCTGCCGAACATCTCCGGCCTGCTCATCGTGCAGGCGTCGGTGTCGTTCGCGATCGCCGTGCTCGCCGAGGCGGCGTTGTCGTTCCTCGGTTTCGGCACGCGGCCGCCGACGCCGTCCTGGGGCCGGATGCTGCAGGAGTCCCAGGAACTGCTGACCGTGCAGCCGCGGCTGGCGCTGGTGCCGGGCATCGCGATCGCCGTCGCCGTCCTCGGCTTCAACCTCCTCGGCGACGGCCTCCGCGACCGCCTGGATCCCCGATTGGCGGCCCGCGGATGACGCTCTCGGTGCGCGGCCTCAGCGTCTCGTCGCTGGTCCGGGACGTCTCGTTCGAGATCGGTGCCGGTGAGCGCGTCGGCCTGATCGGCGAGTCCGGGTCCGGGAAGTCGCTGACGGCGCTGGCGATCATGGGCCTCCTGCCCGAAGAGCTGCCGGCGTCCGGTTCGGTCGTCCTGCACGACCGCGAGCTGCTGGAACTGTCCGAAAAGGACCTGTCCCGGCTGCGCGGCGACGAGCTGGCCATGGTGTTCCAGGAACCGATGACGGCGTTGAACCCGGCCATGCGCGTCGGCCGCCAGGTCACCGAGCCCGGCCGCATCCACGGCCGCCGTCAGCGCGCCGAAGACCTGCTGGCCGCGGTGGGCCTGCCGGGCACCGCGCGCGCGTACCCCCACCAGCTGTCCGGCGGGCAGCGGCAGCGGGTGGTGCTCGCGATGGCGCTGGCGAACGAGCCGTCGCTGCTCATCTGCGACGAGCCGACGACCGCCCTCGACGTCACGGTGCAGGCCCAGATCCTTTCGCTGATCAAGACGTCGTTGCCCGCCGACAGCGCGTTGCTGTTCATCACCCACGACCTCGCGGTGGTGGCCTCGGTGTGTGAGCGCGTGCTGGTGATGCTGGACGGCGAGATCGTCGAAGCGGGCTCGACGCGCGAAGTGCTGACGGCACCGAAGCACGACTACACGCGCAAGCTCCTGGACGCCTCGGACCTGGAGGCCCGGCGATGATCATCGAAGTCCGCGACCTCGAACGCCGGTACGCCCGGCGGGACGTTCACGCACTGCGCGGCCTCACCTTCGACGTCGAAGCCGGGCAGCGGTTCGGCATCGTCGGCGAGTCCGGCTCCGGCAAGTCCACGCTGGTCCGGCTGCTGGCGGCGCTCGACAAGCCGACGGCAGGCACGGTGTCGTTCAACGGCCGCCGCATCGACGACCTGCCCGAACGCCGCCTCGGCTTTCTGCGGTCGGAGCTGCAGATCGTCTTCCAGGACCCGATGGGCTCGCTCGACCCGCGGATGCGCGTGCTGGACATCATTTCCGAGCCGTTGGGCCGGCGGCAGCCCGAGCGCGTCGCCGAGCTGCTCGCCGCCGTCGGCCTGCCCGCCGACGCGGCCCGGCGCTATCCGCACCAGTTCTCCGGCGGTCAGCGGCAGCGGATCTCGATCGCCCGCGCGCTGGCGCCGAACCCGAGCGTGCTGATCGCCGACGAGCCGGTCAGCGCCCTCGACGTCTCCGTGCGCGGTCAGATCCTCGACCTGCTCGGCTCGCTGGTGGAGCGGTTCGCGCTGACGCTGATCTTCGTGTCGCACGACCTCGGCGTCGTCCGGCACGTCTGCGACCGGGTCGCGGTGATGCGCCGCGGCGAGATCGTCGAGCTGGGTGACGTGGCGCAGGTCTACGAGTCGCCACAGCACGAGTACACCCGGGAACTGCTGGCCGCCGCGCCGAACCTGCGCGCGGAGCTGGCCCGGCTGAGCGGAGGTGGAGATGGCTGAGTACCCGGACGGCCTGCCGGTCGGTGCCGGCTGGGTGTCCACTGTGGACGTGTCGGAAATCGTTTTCCCGTTCGACGGGAGCGTGGTCGGCCGCGCCCCGGTCGGCACACCGGAGCTGGCTACCCGCGCTGTCGACGAAGCTGTCGCTGTCGCGCGCGAAGTGGCTTCACTGCCTTCGCGAACTCGGCGTTCGCTGCTCAACGACGTCGCTGCCGCTGTCCGGGAGCGGCGTGCGGAGTTCGAGAACCTGCTCGTGCTGGAGACCGGCAAGCCGCTGGTCGACTGCCGCGTCGAGGTCGCGCGCACGATCGTCACCTGGGAAGCCGCCGCCGAAGAGGTGTCGCGGCTGCACGGCGAGACCGTGCCGCTCGACCTGCTGCCTTCGGGTGACGGCCTGGTCGGGTTCTGGAAGCGCAAGCCGATCGGGGTCGTCGTCGGCATCGCCGGCTTCAACTACCCGCTGCTGCTGGCGTCGCACAAGATCGCTCCCGCGATCGCCGCGGGCTGCCCGGTGATCGTCAAGCCGGCGCCGCAGACCCCGCTGGCCACGCTGTGGCTGGTGCACCTGGTCCGCGCGGCCGCGCCGATCCCGGCGATGGTCCAGCTGGTGACCGGCGACGCCGCCGTGGGCGCGGCGCTGACGACCGACCGCCGCATCGGCGCGGTGTCCTTCACCGGCTCGGCCGCGGTCGGGCACCGCATCGCGCGGGACGCGGCCCCGACGAAGACCTTGCTGGAGCTGGGCTCGAACGCGGCCCTCGTGGTCGCGGACGACGCCGACCTGGACGCCGCGGTGGACGCCGTGCTGCGCGGCGGGTTCTACGCGTCCGGCCAGGCGTGCATCTCGGTGCAGCGGGTCCTGGTCGTCGCTCCGGTCGCCGAGGAGTTCACCGAACGGCTGCTGGCGCGGCTCGACGAGGTCGTCGCCGGCGATCCGCGGGACGAGAAGACGCGGGTGTCCGCGCTGATCGACCCTGCTGCCACCGACCGCGTCGCCGCGTGGATCGAGAAGTCCGGCGCCCGCCGGATCGGCGGGGGTGCCGACGGCACCGTGCTGCGCCCGACCGTCCTCCTGGACGTCCCGGAAGGCGTCGAAGCCTGGGACGAAGAGATCTTCGGCCCGGTCGTCTGCCTGCGGACGGTGTCCGATGTGGACGAAGCGTTCGCCGCGGTGAACGCGTCCCGCTACGGGCTCCACGCCAGCGTCTACACCAAGTCGCTGACCACGGCGTTCCGGGCGTTGGACGAGCTGGAGGTCGGCGGGGTCGTGGTCAACGAGGTGCCCGGCTTCCGCTCGGACACCATGCCCTACGGCGGCGTGAAGGACTCCGGCATCGGCCGTGAGGGGCCGCGGTTCGCCGTCGGGGAACTGACCGTGACGAGGATGGCGGTGCTGCGTCCGTGAACTACTCGACGTTGTTCCGGCTGGACGGGCGGCGGGCCGTCGTGCTCGGCGCGGGCGGCATCGGCCGCGAAGCCGCGCGGGCACTGGCCGCGCACGGCGCTGACGTCGTCTGTGCGGATCGTGACCTCGAAGCCGCGCGCGAGGCGGGGGTGGGGGAACCGTACGAGATCGACCTCCTGGCCCCCGGGGCGGTCGAGCGCGCCGCGGCCGAGCTGGGAGCCGTCGACGTCGTCGTGCTGACCGCCGCGACGAACGTGCGCAAGCGGCTGGCGGAGTACACCCGCGAGGAGTTCGACCGGGTCATCGCGCTGAACCTCGGTGCGAGCTTCGACGTCGTGCGGGCGTTCGGCACCCGCATGGCCGCGCGGGGGCGGGGCAGCATCATCGGGTTCTCGTCGATCCGCGGCACGACCGTCGAGCCGGGCCAGGGGCCGTACGCGGCGACGAAGGCCGGGCTCGTCCAGCTGCTCCGGACGGCGGCGGCGGAGTTCGGCCCGTCCGGTGTCCGGGTCAACGCCATCGCCCCCGGTGTCGTCGAAACCCCGCTGACCGCGCAGATCAAGGCCAACCCGGAGTGGTACGACGCCTACGCGGCGAAAGGCGCGCTGGGCCGCTGGGCGCGTCCGGACGAGCTCGCGGGAGCGGTCGTGTACCTCGCTTCGGACGCTTCGTCGTTCGTGACCGGCTCCGTACTGGCCGTGGACGGCGGCTGGACCGCCGTCGACGGCCGCTTCGAACCGCCTGCCTCGTAAGGAGCGCTCATGACCGAGCTGCCTGACCTGACCGCTGTCGAGCTCGTCGCGCAGTACCGCGCGAAGACGCTCTCGCCGGTCGAGGTGACCGAAGCCGTTCTCACCCGCATCGAAGCGCGAGAGCCGGAGCTGCACGCGTTGTACGAGTACGACCCTTCAACCGCTCTTGGCGACGCGAAGGCGTCCGAAGATCGCTGGGCGGCCGGCGAACCGCTCGGCCCGATCGACGGCGTTCCGCTCACGCTCAAGGAGAACATCGCGACCCGCGGCATCCCGGTGCCGCTGGGCACGGCGGCGACGGCGCTGACCCCGGCCGCCGAGGACGCCCCGGCGGCCGCCCGGGTCCGCGAGTCCGGCTGCGTCCTGCTGGCCAAGACGACCATGCCGGACTACGGGATGCTGACGTCCGGGCTCTCGAGCTTCCACACCACGGCCCGCAACCCGTGGGACGTGCGGTGCACGCCTGGTGGGTCCAGCGCGGGCGCGGGCGCCGCGGCCGCGGCGGGGTACGGCCCGCTGCACGTCGGCACGGACATCGGCGGCTCGATCCGGCTGCCCGCGGGCTGGTGCGGGTTGACCGGGCTGAAGCCGAGCTTCGGCCGCGTGCCGGTCGACCCGCCGTTCCTCGGCCGCGTCGCCGGCCCGATGACCCGCACGGTCGCCGACACGGCGTTGCTGATGAGCGTGCTCTCGCGCCCGGACCCGCGTGACCACCTGAGCCTGCCGCCGTCGGACCTCGACTGGGCTTCGCTGGATCTCGCGGTGGCAGGCCTGCGCGTCGGCCTGCAGCTCGAGTCCGGTCCGGGCCTTCCGGTGGACCCGGTGATCCGCGACGCCGTGACCGCGGCGGCCCGGGCGTTCGAAGCGGCGGGTGCGGTCGTCGAGCCGGTCGAGCCGTTCCTCACCCGCGAAATGCTCGATGGCCTCGACGTCTTCTGGCGCACGCGGGCCTGGTCGGACCTGGCGGCCCTGCCGCCGGAGCGCCGGGCGAAGGTCCTGCCGTACATCGCGGACTGGGCGGCGGGCGGCGCGGACGTGTCCGGGGTGGACGTCTACCGCGGCTTCGCCCAGATCGACGTGATCAGCGTCGCGGCGCTGCGGGCGACTTCCGCTTTCGACGTGGTGCTTTCCCCGACCTGCCCGGTCGCGGCGCCGCCGGCGGAGTGGGCGTCCCCGACGAACGACCCGGCCCGGCCGTTCGAGCACATCGCGTTCACCGTGCCGTACAACATGTCCGGCCAGCCCGCGGTGTCGCTGAACTGCGGGTACACCGACGACGGCCGCCCGATCGGCCTCCAGCTCGCCGGCTGCCGCTTCGACGACGTCGGCGTCCTCCGCGCGGCTGCGGCGTACGAGCGGCTTCGCCCACCGCAGCGGCCCTGGCCGATCGGGTAGGGAAGAAGTTCCGGACCTTCGGCGAAGTGGGGGTGAATGTCGCCGACGGGAAGGAATCCCCATGACAGAGGCAGCCCCATGACGGCGGCCCCCGTGCTGGACAGCGAGCACTTCCCGGAGGTGCACGATCGCTACTTCGCGGACATCTACCGGTACGTCGCCGGGCGCCTCGGCGTGCAGGCCGCGGAGGACGTTGCGGCCGAAACGTTCCTCGTCGCCTTCGACCGCCGGAAGACGTTCGACGCCTCCCGAGGTGAACTGCGGGCCTGGCTGTTCGGCATCGCGACGAACCTCGTCTCGCGGCACCGCCGCAAGGAGGCCCGGCACTACCGCGCGCTCTCGCGGCTCGACCCGCGCGAAGCCGCCGAAGGGCACGAAAGCCGCGTTGTCGCTTCGGTGACGGTTGCCCGGCTGGGAAAGGCGTTGTCCCAGCTGTCCGCCGGGGAGCGCGACGTCCTGCTGCTCGTCGCGCTCGGCGACCTCGGATACGCCGAAGTGGCCGAAGCACTCGGCATCTCCCCGGGCACGGTCGGCTCCCGGCTGACGCGCGCCCGCAAGAAGCTCACCCCCGCTCTCGCCCAGGAGGCGTCCGATGAATGACCTGCAGACCCTTCGGGCCACGCTGATCCCCGCCGGACCGGCCCAGGACGTCGTCGACCGCAGCCGCCACCGGCTGCAGAACCGGATGCTGGCGGCACCACGTCGCCGGGTGCGCCCGTACGCGATCGGGGCCGGTCTGGTGGCCGCCGCGGCCGCGGCGGCCGTCGTGGTGGCGACCCTGCCCGGCGCCCCGGCCGAAGGGCCGCCCCCGCAGGCTGTCGCACCGGTCGTCACCGGCCAGCAGGTTCTGCTGGCGGCGGCCACACTGGCCGAGCACGCCCCGGCCGGCACCGGCAACTACTGGTACATCAAGACCGTCTCGGACAAGGGCGTCTACGAGTACTGGTTCAACGCCGACGGCCACATGTGGTTCCGCGGTGAGAAGACCAAGGGCCGGGTCCAGCCGCTGGGGCGCTTCCCGTTGCGGCTGGCGGCCATCGAGGTGACCTTCGAGCAGCTCCGGACCCTGCCCGCCGACCCGGCGGCGCTGCGGGACTGGCTCGTGAACGCGATCGCGCACAGCGACACCCGGACGAGCGCGGGCCCGCTGACCGCGAGCGAACGGGAACGGGAGCTGCTGCTGTCCATGGTTTCGCTGGTGTCGACCCTGCCCGCACCGCCGGCCGTCCGAGCAGCGGCCTTCCGCTCGATCGCGGCGTACCCCGGTGTTAAGGACCTCGGCCCCGTCCCGGGCGGCCACGGTTTCCTGCTGCCCGACGACTACCGCCTGGTGGTCGACCCGTCGACCGGCCGCATCAACCGGACGTCGATGTACGTGGCCCCGGACGGCGCCATCTACCAGGTCGCTGACCCGCAGGGCGCGCAGGTCAGTGCCGACTGGACGGACTCGCTGCCGAAGTGAACCGCACCGGTGGCCGGGCGACCCGCCCGGCCACCGGGGTTCAGTTCTTGACCGCCTCGGCCAGCGCCAGCACCCGCCGCGCGTTGTCGACGTGCAGGTTCTCGATCATCCGGCCGTCGACGGTCACCACGCCGCGGCCCGCTGCCTTGGCCTCCTCGAAGGCCTCGATGATCCGCCGCGAGCGGTCGATCTCCTCTTCGGACGGGGCGAAGATGCGGTTGCACGGCTCCACCTGCGCCGGGTGGATCAGCGTCTTGCCGTCGAAGCCGTATTGACGGCCCTGCTCGCACTCGGCCTCGAAACCGGGAAGGTCCTTCACGTCGTTGTAGACGCCGTCGAGGATCACCTTGCCGGTCGCCCGCGCGGCCAGCAGGCACAGCGAGAGCCCGCCGAGCAGCGGGCCGCGGCCCGGCACGAACTCCGCGTGCAGCTCCTTGGCCAGGTCGTTCGTGCCCATCACCAGCACGGTCAGCCGCTCGGACGCCGCCGCGATCTCCTCGGCGTGCAGCATCGCGACCGGCGTCTCGACCATCGCCCAGATCTTCGTGTGGTCCGGCGCCCCGCCCAGCTCCAGCGCACGCTCGATGTTGTGCACCTCGGCCGCCGAGTTCACCTTGGGCACGACGACCGCGGCCGGGCCGGCCGACGCGGCCGCGCGCAGGTCGGCGTCGTGCCATTCGGTGTCGAGACCGTTGACGCGGATCGTCACTTCGCGCTCGCCGTAGTGGCCCACCGCCGCGCAGACCCGTTCGCGGGCCGCTTCCTTCGCGTCGGGAGCGACGGCGTCCTCGAGGTCGAGGATCAGCGCGTCCGCCGGGATCGTCTTGGCCTTCTCCAGCGCGCGTTCGTTCGCGCCGGGCATGTAGAGGACAGAGCGCCGGGGCGTGGTCATCCGAGGGCCTCCTTGGTGGCCGCGTCGTAAGCCGCAGCGAGTTCGGGGTCGTCCGCCGCGAGGGCGTCGGCCAGTTCGGCGACCACGCGGCACTGCTTCACCGACGCGTCGTCCTGCATCTTCCCGTCGATCATCACCGCGCCCGTGCCGTCACCCATCTCGGCGATCACCCGGCGGGCCCAGGCCACATCGGACGGCGAAGGCGAGAACACCTTCTTCGCGATGTCGATCTGCACCGGGTGCAGGCTCCACGCGCCGACGCAGCCGAGCAGGAAGGCGTTGCGGAACTGGTCCTCGCACGCGACGACGTCGCGGATGTCCCCGAACGGCCCGTAGTACGGCAGGATCCCGTGCATCGCGCACGCGTCGACCATCCGCGCCACCGTGTAGTGCCAGAGGTCCTGCTGGTACGTCGTCCGGCCTTCGGTCAGGTCGTCGCCGGTCGGGTCGGTCCGCACCAGGTAGCCGGGGTGCCCGCCGCCGACGCGGGTCGTCTTCATCCGGCGGCTCGCGGCCAGGTCGGCCGGGCCGAGCGAGATGCCCTGCATGCGCGGGCTCGCGCCGGCGATCTCCTCCACATTGGCCACGCCGCTCGCCGTCTCGAGGATGGCGTGGACCAGCAACGGCTTCGTCAGCCCGGCGCGCGCCTCGAGCTGGGCCAGCAGCCGGTCGACGTAGTGGATGTCCTGCGCGCCCTCGACCTTCGGCACCATGATCACGTCGAGCTTGTCGCCGATCTCGGTGACCAGCGTGACCAGGTCGTCGAGCACCCACGGCGAGTCCAGGCTGTTCACCCGCGTCCACAGCTGCGTCTTCCCGAAGTCGTTCGCCTTGGCGATCGCGACCAGGCCGGCGCGCGCGGCTTCCTTGCGGTCGGCGCGGACGGCGTCCTCGAGGTTCCCGAGCAGGACGTCGACCTTCTTCGCGATGTCCGGCACCTTCGCCGCCATCTTCTCGTTGCCGGGGTCGAAGAAGTGGATCATCCGGGACGGCGTCACCGGGATCTCCCGCACGGGGGCGGGCGCGCCCAGGGCGAGCGGGGCGAAGAAGTCCTTCGGGGAGCGCATCGGTCCTCCACGGCGGCGGCTAAGTGACTGGTGGGTAACTTTAGTCCGGCGCGCGGGACACCGCTGCGGCGTAGCTCACCGCCGAGCGGGTGACGGCGGACATCCGCAGCTCAGCGACCCGCGTCCACTGTGGATCCAGGGCGGGTTGCGCCGAACGGGCTAGTCCCGGGTGGGTGATCCGGGTTTCGCGGTTCATGCTCCGGGTAGTCGATCGCGGGCGGACGGTAATGCCACTCACCTTGCTCTCACTCGGTTGGCCGCACCGTTCGACCGAAGTCCGATGACCGCCTACCGACCGGTCATCGACCGATGGGCGCCGCCGATCGCAGCCACTCCTGCTACCCGGCGACGCCGCGCCGCCGCGCTGTTAGACAAGTGAGGTGCCGGTTTCCCCCGGTCACAAGGCGGTGCAGGGTTAGAAGGAGGCGGACTCGTGGCGGCTACACCTCAGAACACCGAGCGCTCGACGGTCGCCGGTGGCGCGAAGCGCAGCCGGTCGATGCCGAGCCGCGTGGTGCCGCCGATCGAGCTCCCCGCGAGCGTCGACGAGCTCGCCCGCACGGCGGCCGCCCAGCTGGGCTGGAACGGCATCGTCCTCCCCGAGACCACGATCCTCGGCCGCAAGGTCTGTGTGGTCGCCAAGCTTCGCACCGACGTGCACGCCGAACGCATCGCGATGGGTGCCGGCCCGGTGGCCGACCGTGCCACCGTCGACACCTGGACCTGGCCGGAGCTGGCCGGAACCGCCCCCGCCCCGGCCGCCGAGATCATCGGTGTCCTGGCCGTCGCGCGCCACTGGCGCACCGCGATGGCCTCCGCGGTTCCGTTCGCCCGCTACGGCGAGGCCGCGATGGTGCTGCCGTCGCCGGTCGTGCTGACCGAGGACTACGTCGGCAACTGCCTGCCGCGTGCCCGGGCGTACGGCCTCGCCATCGTGACCGCCGACCCCAACGTGGTCGTCGACCTCGACCTCGAGGGCCGCACCGAGCGAGTCGTGCTCGCCGAGGACCCGGTCTCCCGCCTGGTGAACGAGCTGGTCTACGACCACCTGCTCCGCACGGCCGAAGCCCCCGCGTCGCTCGACTGACGGTCCTGCCGGATCCCTACTAGTGTCGGGCTCATGCGAGTCGTCATTGCTGGTGGACACGGTCAGATCGCGTTGCGGCTCGAGCGGCTGCTTGCCGAGCGCGGCGACGAATCGGTCGGCCTCATCCGGAACCCCGCCCAAGCGGCCGATCTCGAAGCCGCCGGCGCCCAGGCCGCGGTGCTCGACCTGGAGAACTCCGATGTGGACACCGTCGCCGAGGTGCTGAAGGGCGCCGACGCGGCGGTGTTCGCCGCGGGCGCGGGCCCGGGTAGCGGCACCGCCCGGAAGGACACTGTGGACCGGGGTGCCGCGGCCCTGTTCGCCGAAGCAGCCGAGCGAGCCGGGGTCCGGCGGCACATCCAGGTCGGGTCCATCGGTGCCGACAACCCGGAAAACCCCGACGTCACCGAGGAATTCCGGCACTACCTGCGCGCCAAGCGCGCGGCGGAGGACGACCTCAAGGCCCGCGACCTCGACTGGACCATCCTCCGGCCGGGCCAGCTGACCGACGACCCCGGGACCGGCCTGGTCCTGCTGGCCGAGGACACCGGCCGCGGCCCGATCCCGCGTGACGACGTCGCCGCAGTGCTCGCCGCCCTGCTCGAGGCGCCTGCTTCGGTGCACCGCACCCTGACGCTGATCTCCGGTGAGGCCACGATCGGCGAAGCGGTCTCCGCGCTGTGATCACCCAGGCATCCAGAGAAATCGCCGTCTTCAGCGGCAGCGCGCACCTCGAGCTCGCCGAAGAGATCTGCACCAACCTCGGCGTACCGCTGCGGCCGGTCGAGATCCAGCGGTTCGCCAACGACTGCCTCGAGGTGCAGCTGCAGGCGAACTGCCGCGAGCGGGACGTCTTCATCATCCAGCCGCTGGTGAAGCCGGTGCAGGAGCACCTCGTCGAGCTGCTGCTTATGCTCGACGCGGCGCGCGGTGCCTCGGCGTCCCGCATCACCGCCGTGATGCCGCACTACTCCTACGCGCGCTCGGACAAGAAGGACGCACCGCGCATCTCCATCGGCGGCCGCCTGGTCGCCGATCTGCTGGTGACCGCCGGGGCGAGCCGCGTGCTCGCGATGACCCTGCACTCCCCGCAGGTCCACGGCTTCTTCAGCGTCCCGGTGGATCACCTGCACGCCCTGCAGGAGCTCGCCAAGCACTTCCGCCAGTACGACCTTTCGCGCGCCACCGTCGTCTCGCCCGACCTGGGCAACGCGAAGGAGGCGTCGCACTTCGCGCGGCTCCTGGGCGTCCAGGTCGCGGCCGGCGCGAAGGAACGCTTCCCCGACGACCGCGTCCAGATCACTTCGGTGATCGGCGAGGTCACCGGCCGGGACGTGATCGTGCTCGACGACGAGATCGCCAAGGGCAGCACGGTGCTCGAGCTGCTGGACCGGCTGGCCGAGCTGAAGCCACGCTCGATCCGCGTCGCCTGCACACACGGGCTGTTCGCGGCGAAGGCCATCGAGCGCATCGGCAGCCGGCCGGAGGTGCTGGAGATCGTCTGCACCAACACCGTGCCGGTGCCCGAGGAAGAACGCACCGAGAAGCTGAAGATCCTGTCGATCGCGCCGGCGCTGGCCGAGGCGATCCGCCGGATCCACAACGGCGAATCGGTGTCGGCGTTGTTCTAGGCCGGCCCGAGCACCCGGTCCAGGTAGGTGTTGCTGAAGACGCCGCTCGGGTCGGTTTCCTTGCGCACGCGCAGGAAGTCGTCGAAGTGCGGGTAGCGCGAGCGGAGGACGCCGGCGTCGAGGTCGTGCATCTTGCCCCAGTGCGGGCGGCCGCCGACAGCGCCGGCGATCTTCTCGAACGCGCTGAAGTACTCGCGGTACGGCATGCCGACGAACTGGTGGATCGCGATGTAGGCGGAGTCGCGGCCCTGCGCGGTCGACAGCCAGATGTCGTCCGCGGCGGCGACCCGCACCTCCACCGGGAACATCACCGGGTCCTTCAGCTTGGGCACCAGGGCGCGCAGCTCGGCGAGCACGTCGAGCACTGATTCACGTGGAACAGCGTATTCCGTTTCGGTGAACCGGACGTTCCGTGCGGTGACGAAGACGCGGTGCGAGAGGTCGCTGTACTCGCGGGCGGAGAGGGCGTTCGACGCGAAGCTGCCGAGCGACGGCACGAGCCGCGGCATCAGCCGCCCGGTCCGGCAGAGCCCGCCGAAGGCGACGTTCTCCATGATCTGGTAGTCGACGAACTCCCGGACCTTGCTCAGCGGCTGGGCGGTCTCGCACCGGTTGTTGCGCTTGACCAGGGCGTTCTTGCCGTACGGGAACCAGTAGAACTCGAAGTGGTCGTTGTCGTCGGCGAAGTCGTGGAAGCCTTCGAGCACCTGCTCCAGCGGCTCCGGCCGCTCCTGGGCACGCAGGTAGAACGACTTCTCGCAGCGCAGGGTCACGGTGGTGATCACGCCGATCGCGCCGAGACCGACGCGGGCCGCGGCGAAGAGGTCGGGCCGCTCGCCGGCCGAGCAGGTGACGACCGAGCCGTCCGCGAGGACGAGTTCGAGCGCGACGATCTGGGTGGCGATGCCGCCGAGCTTCGCGCCGGTGCCGTGGGTGCCGGTGGAAATCGCGCCGGCGATGGTCTGCGCGTCGATGTCCCCGAGGTTGGCCATGGCCAGCCCGAGCGCGTCGAGTGCGGTGTTGAGCTCACGGATCGTCGTGCCCGAGCGGACGGTGACGTGGCCGGTTTCGAGGTCCACGCGTTCGATGCCGGTCCAGTGGCGCAGGTCGAGCGCGTCCGAATCGGCGACGGCGATCGCGGTGAAGGAGTGCCCGCTGCCCCAGGGGCGCACGGTGCGGCCGGCGGCGGCGACGCGCTCGACGGCCGCCGCGATCTCAGCCGCGTTGCGCGGCTGGTGCACGTGTTGCGGCGAGGCGGAGGCCGTGCCCGCCCAGTTGGTCCACCGGGTCATGCGAGCGCACCCTTCATCGGTCGAGTGCTCGAAACAGTAAGTGAATACTATTCGCGTTTCAAGCCTTCGTGTCGTACTTTAGACCTCGTGACCAGTGCGACGGTGTACGACTTGGCGACCAAGGACCTCGATCCGCCCTTGGCCGTGGTCGACTTGGCCGCGTTCGACGCGAACGCCGCCGACCTCCGGCGCCGAGCGGCGGGCAAGCCGCTCCGCGTCGTCAGCAAGTCGGTGCGCTGCCGCGCGCTGCTGGAACGCGTGCTCGCGATGCCGGGATTCGAAGGCCTGATGTGCTACTCGCTCGCCGAAGCGATCTGGCACGCCGAGCAAGGCACGACCGATGACATCGTCGTCGCCTACCCCACGGCCGACCACGAAGCCCTCCGCCGGCTGGCCGCGTCGGACCGCGCCCGCTCGTCGATCACGATCATGGTGGATTCCACCGAGCACCTGGACCTGGTCGACGCCGCCCTCGGCCACGGCCACCCGGAGGTGCGGGTGTGC
Source organism: Amycolatopsis sp. NPDC026612 (assembly GCF_040638285.1). Classification (NCBI taxonomy): domain Bacteria; kingdom Bacillati; phylum Actinomycetota; class Actinomycetes; order Pseudonocardiales; family Pseudonocardiaceae; genus Amycolatopsis; species Amycolatopsis sp. NPDC026612. The sequence continues at coordinate 23,127 of NZ_JBEZYB010000034.1, read as the reverse complement.
CTGGAGCTGGACGCGTCGTGGCGCCCCCTGCCGGGAATCCACGTCGGCACCCGGCGCTCCCCGCTGTTCACCCCGAAGCAGGCATCGGCGTTCGCCCGCGAGGTCGTCGCCCGGCCGGGCTTCCGCCTGGTGGGCGTGATGGCGTACGAAGGCCAGATCGCCGGCCTCGGCGACGCGGCAGGCCGCCGCTTGAACCAGGCACTGGTCGGCTGGATGCAGCGCCGGTCGGCGGCCGAGCTGGCCCGCCGTCGCGGCGAAGTGGTCCGCGCGGTCCAGGCGGTGACGCAGCTGGAGTTCGTCAACGGTGGCGGCACGGGCAGCGTCGAGTCGACGGGTGCGGACGCGGTGGTCACGGAGATCGCGGCCGGTTCGGGCCTGATCGGCCCCACGCTGTTCGACGGCTACACGCGCTTCAAGCCCCGCCCGGCGGCGTTGTTCGCGCTGCCGGTCGTCCGGCGCCCGACCCGCAAGATCGCCACGCTGTTCTCGGGCGGGTACATCGCCTCGGGGCCGACGGGACCGTCCCGCCAGCCCAAGCCGTACCTGCCGGAGGGCTTGAAGTTCCTCGGCTTCGAGGGAGCGGGAGAGGTCCAGACCCCGGTCACCGGCCGGGCGGCGCGCACTCTCAAGCTGGGCGACCGCGTGTGGCTGCGCCACGCGAAGGCGGGCGAGCTGGCGGAGCGGTTCACGCACTACCACCTGCTGCTGGGCGACCGGGTGGAACGAACGGTCCCGACGTACCGGGGCGAGCACCAGAACTTCGGCTGACCGAGTCAGGCGTCGAGTTCCGCTTGGCGGCGCGCGAGGTAGGTGGGCCAGTCAGCGCGTGCCGCGATGACGTCGTCGATCGAGAGCTTGACGACCGCGCACCCGCTGAGCGAGCACGCCCGGGGAGAACTCGCGTCGATCAGCGAGATGCCCCCGATCTCGTCGCCGTCATCGACGTAGGTGCACAGCACGGGGTGGAAAGAGCAGTCCTCGTAGATGTCACCGGGCCCGATTTCCCCGGGCCCCTGGTCGGCAGTGCTGCGCCGCTCGGCCCTCACGCGCGCGCCCACCCTCCCTGGGGGAACCCCCGCTTCCAGTCTATCGGCCCCCACTGACAACCCGGCTCGGAACCACGACGTTGTCCACAGGCAGGCACAGCTGTGGACAACTTCTGTGGACAGTTACGAGCGCTCCCCGAACCGAGCCGCCAGATACCCCTTCACCACGTACTTCGCCTCGGCGACGAACTTCTCGTCGCCGCTGGGCTCCTTCCGGAACGCCAGCTTCAACAGCGCGTCCGCGACCTCGTTGGCGATCGTGATGGCGAACCGAAGGTCCTCGACCGGTCGATCGACCTGCTTGGCCACCAGGTCCGTCAGCGAATCGACGATCACCGCGTTGTTGTCGCGCGTCTCGTCCAGCAGCTGGCGGTCGATGATGTCGCCGAAGTGGACCTTCGAAAAGCCCGGGACCGTGCGGTGCATCTCCAGGTAGATGTCGAGGATCGAGTCGACGACGTCCCACCAGTGCTCCGGCCCCAGCTGCGTCAGCCGCTCGTTCACCGCCCCCACGAAGCGTTCGAGGTTGCGGGCCGTGAGCGCTTGCACGACCGCGCGCTTGTCCGGGAAGAACTGGTACAGCGAACCTACGGCGACGCCCGCTCGTTTGGCGATCAAGGTCGTCGTCAGCGCGTCGTAACCGAGCTCGTCGATCAACGCCGCGCTCGCGTCGAGCATCTGCTCGACCCGCTTCGCGCTGCGTTGCTGAACCGGTTGACGGCGTAAGGGGGTGGCTTCTGCCGGCACCTTCGCGGCCTGGATGTCGGACACGGCACTCCTCCTCGTCTGATCTGGGACTTTATCGTGCCGACGGGCTTCCCCACGGACGAGTGAAGACCTAGTATATGAGAACTTTTCATGTTCACCCGTAGGGGTGGCCAGACGAAGGGGTCAGCAGCCAGTGCAGAACCCGATCTTCCCGTCCGACTTCCTCTGGGGTGTTTCGACATCGGCGTTCCAGATCGAAGGTGCCACCAGCGAAGGTGGGCGCGGACCGTCCATCTGGGACACTTTCACCGCGACCGAGGGCAAGATCGCCCGCGGTGAACAAGCAAACGTAGCCGCCGACCACTACCACCGCTACCCCGAAGACATTGCGCTGATGGGGGAGCTCGGTGTCGGTGCCTACCGGATGTCCATCGCGTGGCCCCGCATCCAGCCCGACGGCAAGGGCGCGCCCAACCCCGAAGGGCTCGGCTTCTACGACAAGCTCATCGACGCCGTCTGCGAAGCGGGCATCGCGCCCGCCGTCACGCTCTACCACTGGGACACCCCGCAGGCCGTCGAGGACGAAGGCGGCTGGCTCTCCCGCAGCACCGCTGAGCGCTTCGCCGAATACGCCCGGATCATCGGTGACCGCTTCGCCGACCGGGTGAAACTGTGGATTCCGATCAACGAGCCCATGGTCACGTCGATCTTCGGCTACGGGATCGGTGAGTACGCGCCCGGCAAGACGCTCCTGCTCGACGCCATTCCCACCGCGCACCACCAGAACCTGGCGCACGGCCTCGCCGTCCAGGCCCTGCGCGCGGCCGGCGCCACCACCGTCGGCACCGCCAACAACCACTCGCCGATCTGGCCCGCTGCCGACACCCCGGCGGACGAAGCGGCCGCCGAGTGGCTCGACGCGCTCCTCAACCGGCTCTACGCCGACCCCGTGCTGCTCGGCAGCTATCCGGAGCAGCTTCACCAGCACCTCCCCGCCGGGTTCGCCGACGACCTGCCGACCATCGCGCAGCCCCTCGACTTCTACGGCGTCAACTACTACGAGCCGCAGGGGGTGGCGGCGCCCGGCCCGGGGAACCCGCTGCCGTTCGAACTCCGCGACGTCGAGGGCTACCCGATGACGACGAACGCCTCGCCGATCGTCCCGCACGCCCTGCGCGAGCTGCTGCTCGACTTCCACCACCGCTACCGCGACAAGCTGCCGCCGATCCAGATCACCGAGAACGGCTGCAGCTTCGCCGACGAAGTCGCCGAAGACGGCGGTGTCCACGACCCCGAACGCATCGACTTCCTGCACAGCCACCTCGTCGCGCTCCGCGAGGCGATGGACGCCGGTGTCGACGTCCGTGGTTACTTCTGCTGGTCCCTGATGGACAATTTCGAGTGGTCCAAGGGTTACGCGCCACGCTTCGGCCTGGTGCACATCGACTACGAGACCCTGCGGCGGACGCCGAAGGACTCGTTCCACTGGTACCGGAAGCTGGTGCGGAATGAGTAGTGAGACGACCGAGGCCACCGGCGTGCCGGAAGCTCTCGCCGAGCCGGTCGCGCGGGTGCGGCCGGGCTGGATGAGCCTGCTGTTCTTCGCGAACATCGCGCTGTGGCTGGGCGTCTACGCGCCGATCCAGGTGCTGCTGCCGAAGCAGTCCGAACTGCTCGACCAGGTGAACAAGGAGTTCGTGCTCAGCCTGGTGATGGGCGTCGGCGCGGCCGTGGCGCTGGTCGTCAACCCGACGGTCGGGCTGCTGTCGGACCGGACGTGCTCGCGGTTCGGACGTCGCCACCCGTGGACGGTGATCGGCGCGGCGGTCGCGGCCGTCGGGCTGCTGGTGCTGGCGTTCGCGCCGAACGTCGCCCTGATGGTCGTCGGCTGGTGCCTCGTCCAGGCCGGGTTGAACGGGATGCTCGCGACGCTGATGTCCGCCATCGCCGACCGCGTCCCGGTCGGCCAGCGGGCCCAGGTCGGCGGCCTGGTCGGCATCGCGCAGATGCTCGGCACGGTGGCGGGGGCGATCGTGGTCGTCACCGTGGCCGACCTCGCCGGGCTGCCGCTCGCCTACGCGGTCTGCGCCGGGATCGTCGTGGCCGGCGCCGCGTTCTTCGTCCTCCGCACGCCGGACGCGCGTCTGCCGGTGGAGTTCCGGCCGTCGTCCAAAGCCGGTGAGGTGGTCCGCAACCTCTGGGTCTCGCCGCGGCGGTTCCCGGACTTCGCGTGGGCGTGGTCGTGCCACTTCATGATCAACCTCGGCAACGCGTTCGGGACGCTGTACCTCTGGTTCTTCCTCAAGGACTCGGTGCACTACCCGGACCCGGACACCGGGCTGATCATCATGATGGCGTTGTACGGCGTCGCGCTCGTGGTCGGCGCGCTGCTGGCAGGGCACTTCTCCGACAAGTCCGGACGCCGCAAGCCGTACGTCCTGCTGGCGTCCGGGGTGATGGCCGCGGCCGCGTTGCTGCTGGTCATCTGGCAGAGCTGGCCGGTCGCGCTCGCCGCGTCGCCGCTGCTGGGCATCGGGTTCGGGGCGTACATGGCGGTCGCGCTGGCGATGCTGACGCAGGTGCTCCCGACGGCGCAGGACCGCGCGAAGGACCTCGGCGTCATCAACATCGCGAATTCACTGCCGCAGGTGCTGGCCCCGCTGGTGACGCCGCTGGTGCTCACGTACCTCGGCGGGTACTCGGGACTGTTCGCGGCCTCAGCGGTCGCGACACTCCTGGCCGCGGTGCTGGTGCTGCGCGTCAAGGCCGTCCGCTAGCCCGACATACGGGAAGGCCCCCGTGAGGAACCTGGAGTTCCTCTCGGGGGCCTTCCCGTATTCGGACGTGGAACCGCGGGCCGGTGCCGGTCGGGGGAGGGGAGTGCAACGGCACCGGCCCGCGGAATTCAGGGCCGCTCAAGGCGGTTCACGAGCGCGATCACCTGCATGATCGTCGCTGGGTGTGGTGATCAATCTAGCGGGCGATTACCGCCTGGGCTAGGGCTAACGCGGATTTTTTTCGATTAATCGCGGTGGGGCCGGGGTGTTGGCCGAGGACTGGTTCGCGCTGCTCGGGGGTGCGGGCGAAACAGTCCTCGGCCGCGGCGAGTGCAGAGCGGGTCCGATGGGGCGATCGGTCGGCCGCGCTCGCCGGTCCAGGGGGTCAGGCCGTGACCGCTCGGCGCGGATTCACCAGCGCGTGGCGCCCGGTGGTCTCGGCCGGGGTGGGCGGCGTGGGGTGCGTCGGGACGGGGCTCTTGCGGCGGCCCTGCAGCCGGCTGTCCACGGTGGACTGCTGCTGCGGGGCCAGCCCGCCGGCCACCAGGTGTTCGTGGGCGACCTGCCAGACCGAGCACGGCGCCTTGCAGCGGTGCCACCGGGTCGAACAGGTCGGGCAGTCACCGCGCTCGTCGGGCTCGTGCATCTTCAGCATCGCGCGCCACGCCTCGGTCAACCGGGGCAGTTCGGAGCGCGCGACCGAGACGAGCGACTGGGCGTCGGCGCGGTTCGCCAGGTCGGTCAGCATGTCGAGGCGCTCCCAGACCGCATTGCGGAGGACCTGCCCGAGTACCTGATCCATGTCAGCTCACCGTTACCTTTCCGCCATCTTGGCGGCTTCGTTGAGCGCGGCGCGCAGCTGGCCGAGCTGGCCGGACGTCAGCCGCGCGGTCTCACCGGGAGGTGAGACCAGTACCACCTGGTTGTCCTCGACGAACACCGTCACCGCCCGCTCGCGGCTGATGAGGTCGCCGCACTGCACCCGCCACACGAGCTGACCGCCCTCGTAGTGGCGGACGCTCGCGGTGCGGGGGTCCACCGCCGCGGCGGGGGTGACGGGGCGGACGGCGGAGACGGGAGAGACCGTTGCGACCGCCGGCCGCATGGCGCGGGTGGCCGTGCCGGCATGTCCCCCTGCGAACGAGTCCACGAACTCCACGCCCTTCTCCGCTCTGTCGGAAGTCTTCGAAGATGCTTCTGCACCGTCGCACCGGGTACGTCGCCGCGTCCGGGACAACACTGCGGGTTTTCGTAGCTCTCCGTGATCGCTACCGGTGTCCGGGCGGTGACGGAGATCTGACAACTACAGTGAGGTGAAACCGAGGGCGATAGAAGGTGGAATCGGCGTCATAGCGGTGACTGGACTCGGTTCCACGGTAAGCGGTCAGCGAACTTCGGCCGGACCGATCAGGGCGTCAGTCCGGCTGTTCCCACGGTTCCGCAGGTTTGCCTACGCTGGTTCACAGACGCCCGACCGGACAGTGGAGGGGGCGCAATGGACGCCAGTAACGGTGGCAGTGCCGAAGCCCGGCAGAGCCACGCAGTTCCCGCTGACGCGTGGGAGCAGCCGGAGATGAGGACGGCTCTCGCGTCACGCGAGATCAGCGCCGTCTACCGGCTCCTGCGCAAGCACGGTGTCTCGCAGCGCCAGATCGCCGCGATGACCGGCCAATCCCAGTCCGAGGTGTCGGAGATCCTCAAGGGTCGCCAGGTCATGGCCTACGACGTGCTCACGAGGATCGCCGATGGCCTGGGCGTCCCCCGTGGATACATGGGTCTCGCCTACGACGAGGCCACGGCGATACGGGTCGTCGGCTCCGCCGACGGCCAGCAGGCTGAGGAGGACGAGTCCGTGAAGCGACGGAGGTTCCTCGCGCACGCCGCCCAGGTCACGATGGGTGCGGCGGTGTTCGGTCCGGAGTCGGGCACGTGGGCGGCCGGACCGGCCAGGACGCCGGCGCCCGGCCGCATCGGCATGACCGACGTGCGCCAGGTCGAAGCCGCGACTCGCGCGCTCCGGGCCCTGGACTACCAGTACGGCGGCGGGTTCTGCCGCGACGCCGTCGTGGCGCAGCTGTCCTGGGGCCAGCAGATGCTCGAGGCGCACGGCACCGACCTGGTGAAGAACCGGCTGTACGTCGCGCTCGCCGACCTCCACTCGCTGGCCGGCTGGACCTCCTTCGACACCGGCCTGATGGACTCCGCCCGCGGCCACTTCGCGAACGCGCTGGACCTGGCCAAGCAGGGCGAAAACCACCCGCTCGTGGCCAACGTGCTCTACCGCATGGGCCGCGTCTACCTGCACCAGGACGCCCCGAACGACGCGCTGAAGCTGTTCCAGCTCGGCCAGATCGCCGCCCAGGAAAGCGGTTCCGAACTGGCCGTCTCCGTGCTGTGCGCGAACGAGGCGTGGGCCTACGCGATGATGGGCAACGAAGAGCAGGCGGTGAAGCTGCTCGGCCGGAGCAAGGACGAGTTCGAGCGCGCCAACCTGGCCGAAGCCGAGTCGTGGGTCAAGTTCTTCACCGAAACCGACGTCTACGCCATGGTCGGCACCGTCCACACGGTCCTCGCGCAGAAGAACGCCGAGCACACCAAGTACGCGATCCCCGCGCTGACCAGGGCCGTCGAGTCCTATGACGACGAAATGGCCCGCTCCAAGACCTTCATGCTCAGCGCGCTCGCCACCAACCACCTGCTGGACGGCGACCTCGACCACGGCTCCAAGGTCGGCGGCAAGGCCATCGACTGCGCCGAGGGCATCAAGTCCGAGCGGGTCAAGGACCGGATGCGGCCTCTCCAGCAGGAGGCCGAGCGCCGCCGCAACAACGTCGACGCCCGTGACCTCGCCGATCGCCTCCACGCTTTCTACGCCGCATAGTCCCGGCGGCAGTGGGGACACCGGGACCGTCTTGGCCGGCCGGTTCACCGCCGGGAAGCTGCGCGGCGTGCTGGCCGCGACCTGCGCGCAGCTGGATCTCGACCCCACCGGCGCGCGGCTGCTGCGGTTCACCAACAACGCGGTGTACGCGCTGGTCACCGCCCCTTTCGTGATCCGGATCGTCGGCTCGACGCAGCTGCGGCACCGCGTCGGCACCGTCGTGCGCGTGGCCCGGCACTTCGAAAGCCACGGCGTCCCGGCGATCCGGCTGCTCGGCGACGTCGAGCAGCCGCTGGAAGTCGGCGGGCACCTGGTGACCGTGTGGCACCAGGTGCCGAGCATCGGCAGGCCGGCGACGCCCGCCGACCTGGCCCGGCTGCTGCGCCAGGTGCACGCGCTGCCCGCGCCGCCCGGCCTCGCCGAGTGGGCGCCGTTCGCCGCCGTGCGGGCCAGGGTGTCCGACGCCGAGGAGATCAGCGATGCCGACCGGGAATTCCTGCTCGACCGCTGTGCCGAGCTCGAAGCCGCACTGGCCGAACTGGAGTTTCCGCTGCCCAGAGGCCTGGTCCACGGCGACGCGTACCCCGGCAACGTCATCCCCGGCCCCGACGGGCCGGTGCTCTGCGACTTCGATTCGTCGTGCGTGGGCCCCCCGGAATGGGACCTGACGCCGCTGGCCGTCGGCCGCGAGCGGTTCGGTGACCCGCCGGTGGGCTACCGGACGTTCGCCGCGGCGTACGGCTTCGACGTGACGTCGTGGCCCGGGTTCGCCGTCCTCCGCGGGATCCGTGAGCTGAAGCTGACGACAAGCGTGCTGCCGATCCTGCGCAGCCGGCCGCAGGTGCGGCCGGAGCTGTACCGGCGTCTGGACGACTTCCGGAACGGGCGGACCGACACCCGGTGGACGCGTTACCGCTGACCCTGATCTGTCACTTGGTGTGATCGAGACCACAATCTGCACGTGCATTCGACGGCCGCGAATGACCGTTCGTCGCATCCGAAAGGCGGCCCGCTCTGGGTAGAAAGTTCAGCCCGACCGGTCACCCCCAATGGATCACCAGTCATCCCAATGCGCAAGTTGCAGCTACTGGCGGTCACTGCACCGGGGTCTACCTGCGGGGACGGCGGTTCAGGAGGCGACGACCGGCGCCCGCGTCAGCACGACGGCGAACCCGAAGGCCAGTCCCATGACGGTCAGCTCGAGCGTCGCCCAGGCGGCGAGCGCCGTGCGGTCGTGCCGGACGACCCTCGGCAGCAGGCGCCAGCGAACATTTGCCCCGAGCAGGGCGATCACGCCGGTGCACGCGGCCTTCAGGATGAGCAGCTGCCCGTACGGCGTCGTGAAGATCGCCGCCCAGAACCCGATGGTGGGGTTGAGCGAGATTTCGATCAGGCCGTTGAACAGGCCGGTCGCCGCGGAGAGGACCAGGCAGAGCGTCGCGAGCTTCGAGAACCGGGGCAGCGCGTGCGCCAGCAGCGTCCGGTTCGCGACGAGGAGCACGGTCATCGCGCCCAGGCCGCCGGTCCAGGCGACGGCGCTCATCACGTGCAGCTCCATCGAAATCATCGTGTAGTCGTGGTAGCTCCAGTTCGACGCGTGCCCGGTGACCGGCAGCGGCAGCAGCGCGAACAGGCCGAGCCCGACGCGGACTTCGGCGGGCACCTTCTCGCCGAAGCGCAGCGCCAGTGCGCCGATGCCGGCGTGGCCGAGGGCGAGTGCGGCGACGATGACGAGCGCCTTGCCGGCGCCGACGGCCGCGATGTACTGGCCGATGTCGCGCGGCGACAGCGTCGACGAACCGGGCTTGAATTCCGCGGTCTGCAGGATCAGCGCGACCACCGCCGCGGTGGCCCAGACCAGCGCGGCCGCGACCCCGGCCGGCCGGGCCAGCCGCATGATCGGCTCGGTGAGCTTCGGCCGGTCGTACCCGACGAGCACGGACAGCAGCGCCAGTCCGATCGTGGTGACCGCGGCGAGGTCGAGCAGAACCCGGACGACCGGGATGCCTGCCGAGACCACCGCGCCGGGCTGCACCACGCCGGGGACCGGGGTGGTGGCGGTGAGCGCGACGCCGATGAGGGCGCCCAGCAGGCCCGCCGTCACGACGCAGAGCAGCGTCGAATAGCGGGGTTTCGCGGTGGTCTCGGCCTGGGTCATCGCCTTAGTTCTTCTCGTCGACGGCCTTGCCGCCCGCGCGCAGGGCCACGGTCAGCCCGATCGCCAGCAGCACGACCGCGCCGGCGATCCAGACCCAGATCGGTACCCCGCTCGACGCCGGTTGCGAGGACGCCTGCCCGGTGCTGCCCGGTGACCTCGCCGCGTCGACGGTCGCCGGTGTGCCGGTGCCCGCGGTCGTCACGGTGAAGGTGAGCTCACCGGTCACCGGGTGGCCGTCCGCGGACAGCACCCGGTACCCGATGGTGTACTTCCCGGCCGGCCCGAGCGGCCGCAGGGGCGCGCTGATGACGTTGTTCACCACACTGATCGGTCCCTCGGCCCACTGGCCGCCGCCGGGTCCGGTCACCGCGATCTGGTTGACGTCCGCGCCCTGCACGTACTGGTCGAAGGTCAGGCTGATCGTCGGCGGGCCGGCGGCGACGGACGAGCCGTTCGCCGGGTCCGAGGAGATCAGCACGTTGTGGGCCAGCGCCGGGGTGGCCGTGCCGAGCACGGCCACCCCGGTCAACGCCAGCGCGACGAGCGCCTTACCAATCCGGCCGAAAGCAGGCGGACGCGGTCCGCGGCCGGTCCGCGCCAGGCGAGGGTTTCCGCCGTGACTGCCGGTCGGATTGGTAACGATAGGCACACCGCGCATCTAGCTGTTGCCTCCCGACTTGGCCGTGGCCTTGCGGGCCCGGATGGTCGCGCCGGCCCCGACACCGAGGCCGATGGCGCCGACGAGCAGGCCGGCCCCGCCGAGCCAGCGGGCCGTGCTGTCCGACGTGTTCGCCGCGGCTTCAGTGTGCTCCCCGGTGGTGGCCGCCATGCCCGGGGCCATCCCGGCGTGGTCGCCGTCGCCCTCGGCCTTGGCGGCCAGCTTGACGGCCGGCGCCGGGTGCTCCGGCTCCTCGCCACCCGGCGGCGTCGCCTGGTTCCAGTCGACGACCTTGCCGTCGCTGTAGGTCTGGTGCGCGGGGAACTCGACCTCGTCCACATTGGTCGGCAGCGGGCCGAAGCTCACCGAGAACTCCTGGTAGTCGGTGGCCTTCAGCTCGTTGCCCGGCTGCGCGGTCCAGGTCACCGCCGTGACGGCTTCGGTGATCTGCGTGCCGTTGTCCTTGGTGATCGGGGTGGGCAGCTTGGACTTGGTCACCTCGGCGGTCCAGCCGGGCAGCGGCTTGGTCCGCACGCTGCCGATGCCGTAGTCGGCCTTGAAGTCGACGGCCACCTTGGTGGTCATGGTGTTCGGCTCCTCGCTCGGCACGCGGAACACGATCGCCGCGTAGCCGCCCTTCGTGGGCTGCGGGCCGTAGACGTTGGCGGTGACGTGCGCGGAGGCGACGCCCGCGCCGAGAAGACCGGCGACACCGACGGCGGCGGCGAGGAAACCGGCGCGCTTGAAGACGTGCTGGGACATGGGTTCACTCCTGATGAACTCAAGAACAAGGGACGGCTCGGTTCGGGGACCGGCCGGTTCGGGGACGAGCTGGGTTCAGGAGTGCACGGGTGGGCCACGCCGCCCGCGGATCCGGCGCAGGTCGACGCCGACGAGGTGGTCCGGACCGCCCAGGCGGGCCGGGATGAGCGCGGGAGCCGCGGACGGCACCGGCAGCGGCGTCAGCAGCCGCGGCAGGATCGCGCGCAGCACGGCCAGCACGGTGAGCAGCATCGTGTCCGCGCGGGCGAGCAGGAGCGCGGTGAGCACGGTCGCGACGGCGTGCGCGGCGATCATGCCGGGCCCGGTGCTGCCGGACTGCGCGGCCAGGTCGTGCATGTGGTGGTCGGCGAGGGTGGTGAGCAGCAGGTGCATCACCAGCTGGGCGACCCCGAGCAGGGCGACCGTGGCCAGCGCCCCGCGGGCCTTGCGGGCGAGCGCGGTCGCGGTCCAGCCGAAGAGACTGGTGAGCAGCACCGTCATCGCCGGGTCCGGCAGCCCGCCGTCGGCGAACCGGTGCGCGGTCACGGAAAGTACCGCAGCACTCACGGCGAGCAACACGCCACGGGTAGCACCCAGCACGGCGGGACGCCGTGCCGGATCGCTCATGCGGAGCAGCCTAAGGGATCTGCTCGGCCGTGAACGTGTGATCTCGTCGAGTGAGCACACACCGAGTTCACGGCCCGCGCCACGCCGTGGTTCAGCCCAGTTGTTGCCGATCACGGCCGGGTGGGCCACGGTGGGCCGAAGACGGGGGTTTGGGCGGCTCGTGCGGTGGGTACTGAGCCGTCGGTCAGGAACTAGCCCATTCGGGTGAAGGCCTGTACGAAGGGCGGGAGAGCGAACACGGATGAACCTCTTCGACTACATCTCCGACCGCGCGAGCAAGCTGTGGCTGGAGGCCTACCTGCACACCAGCATGGTGGTGCAGTGCACCATCATCGCCGCGGTCCTCGGCGTGCTGATCGGGGTCGCGGTGTACCGCAGCCCGATCGGCTCGGCGGTGGCCACCGCGCTGGCGAGCACGATCCTGACGGTGCCGTCGTTCGCCCTCCTGGGCCTGCTGATCCCGATCTCAGGGCTCGGTCCGACGACGGCCGTGATCGCGCTGGTGCTCTACGGCCTGCTGCCGATCGTCCGGAACACCATCGTCGGGCTCGACGGCGTCGACCCGGCGATCACCGACGCCGCCCGCGGCATCGGGATGAGCCGCTTCGGCGTGCTCACCCGGGTCGAGCTGCGGCTCGCGTGGCCGGCGATCCTCACCGGCATGCGGGTGGCCACCCAGATGCTGATGGGCATCGCGGTGATCGCCGCCTACGCGAAGGGGCCCGGCTTCGGCGCCGAGGTCTTCTCCGGGCTCACGAACGCGGGGAGCACGAACTCCCTCAACCAAGCCGTCACCGGCACGGTCGGGGTCGTCATCCTCGCCCTGCTCCTCGACGGCGTCTACGTCCTGATCAAGCGCTTCACCATCTCTAGGGGTGTCCGTGGCTGAGAACGAGGAAGTCTCCGGCGTCGAGATCGAGCTGGAGCACGTGAGCAAGCGGTACCCCGGCACCCGCGAGCCCGCGGTCGACGACTTCTCGATGGTCGTCCCCGCGGGCAAGATCGTGGTCTTCGTCGGTCCCTCCGGCTGCGGCAAGACGACCACGATGCGGATGATCAACCGGCTCATCGAGCCGTCGTCGGGCCGGATCACCATCGGCGGTGAGGACGCGCTGAAGCTCGACGTCGACACCCTGCGCCGCCGGATCGGCTACGCCATCCAGCAGGCCGGGCTGTTCCCGCACTTCACCGTCGCGCAGAACATCGCGGTGGTGCCGGGCCTGCTCGGCTGGGACAAGAAGAAGGTCAACGACCGGGTCGAGGAGATGATGGACCTGGTCGGCCTCGACCCGGCCGACTTCCGCGACCGCTTCCCGCGCCAGCTCTCCGGCGGGCAGCAGCAGCGCGTCGGCGTCGCGCGGGCGCTGGCCGCGGACCCGCCGGTGCTGCTGATGGACGAGCCGTTCGGCGCGGTCGACCCGATCACCCGCGGCAACCTGCAGGACGAGCTGCTGCGGCTGCAGACCGAGCTGCAGAAGACGATCGTGTTCGTCACGCACGACTTCGACGAGGCCGTGAAGCTGGGCGACAAGATCGCGGTGCTCGGCAACCAGTCGTCGATCCTGCAGTACGACACCCCCGAAGCGATCCTGGCGAATCCGGCCAACGACACGGTCGCCGGGTTCGTCGGCGCGGGCGCGTCGCTGAAGCAGCTGACCCTGCTGCGGGTCCGCGACGTCGAGCTCCAGCAGGACGCGCTGACGGCGACGGTGACCGACGACCCGGCCGACGTCCGCACGAAGCTCGACGAGCAGCGCAAGCACTTCGCGCTGGTGCTCGACCAGCGCCGCCGGCCGATCCGCTGGGTGCACGCCCGCGAGCTCGCGGCGGCGACGTCGCTGACCTCCGTCGGCAAGCCGCTGCGCGACATCGTCAGCCTGCAGTCGACGCTGCAGGACGCGCTCGAGGCGATGCTCGCCGAAGGCGGCTCGGTGCCGGTCACCGGCGCGCGCGGCGAGTACGCGGGCACCATCCAGCTGGACACCGTGATCGCGACCATCCAGCAGCTGCGCGACGAGCACACGAACGGTGAAGAGGTGCCCGCATGACGGTGGCCGTCGATACCGGCTTCAGCACCGAGTCCGGCTCGAAACGCGCGGAACGCGTCCGGCTGTTCGCCCAGCCCGTCGTGGTGCTGGTGATCGTCGCGGTGACGCTGGTGTCGGTGTTCTCCAGCAGCCTGAGCGCGACGGAGAAGGAGACGCTCAACGCGTCGTCGCTGCTCACGGCGCTGTGGGACCACCTGCTGATGACACTCGTGGTGACGGCCATCGTCGTGCTGGTCGCGGTGCCGGTCGGGGTGATCGTGACGCGGCCGTGGGCCCGGTTCCTGGCCCCGGTCTTCCTCGCCATCGCGAACATCGGCCAGGCCGCGCCCGCGCTGGGCGTGCTGGTGCTGTGGTTCATCGTCACCGGCGCCACCGGCGGGATCTGGGTGGCGGCGCTGCCGCTGGCCTTCTACTCCCTGCTGCCGGTGCTGCGGAACACGATGGTCGGCATCCAGCAGGTCGACCCGGCGTTGATCGACGCGGGCCGCGGCATCGGGATGTCGGCGACCGCGGTGCTCTGGCGGGTCGAGCTCCCGCTGGCCGTCCCGCTGATCCTGGCCGGCCTGCGCACGGCGCTGGTACTGGCGGTCGGCACGGCGACGTTCGGCATGTTCGTCAACGCCGGCGGTTTCGGGCTGCTCATCGACACCGGCTACAAGCTGAACCTGACCCCGGTGCTGGTCACCGGCTCGGTGCTGGCCGTCGCGCTGGCGCTGCTGGTGGACTGGCTGGGCGCGGTCGCCGAACAGTACTTCGGGCCGAAGGGGCTGCGATGAAACTCCACCGGTTCACCGCGGCGTTCGCCGCGGCCCTGTTGTGCGGCACGCTCTCGGCGTGCGGGCTGACGGTCAACCAGGCCGTGCCGTACGACATCCACCCGGGCTCGATCCAGCCGATCCCGTCCCTGCAGGGACTGAAGGTGACGGTGGGGTCGAAGGACTTCACCGAGAACATCATCCTGGCGTACATGGCCGAGATGGCGTTGACGGCGGCGGGCGCGGACGTGGTCGACCTGTCCGACATCAAGGGCTCCAACTCGTCGCGCCAGGCGCTGCTGTCCGGGCAGACCGACGTCACGTGGGAGTACACGGGCACGGGCTGGATCAACTACCAGGGCAACGAGCTCCCCGTCCCCGGCGGCGAAAAGGCCCAGTACGAGGCCACGGCCAAGGCGGACGCGGAGAAGTTCGGCGTCACGTGGCTGAACTATTCGCCGCTGAACGACCAGTACGCGTTCGCGGTCACGGAGGAGTACGGCGCGAAGAACAACCTGAAGACGACGTCCGATCTGGCGGCCTTCATCAAGCAGAAGCCGGATCAGGCGGTGTTCTGCCTGGAGACGGAGTTCACCAGCCGCCAGGACGGTTTCCCGGCAGCGGTCAAGGCCTACGGCTTCCAGAAGCCGACGGTGAAGAACTTCGGCATCGGCACGATCTATTCGGCGGTGGCGAGCGGAACCTGCCCGGTGGGCGAGGTCTTCACCACCGACGGCCGCATTTCGGGCTTGAACCTGCGGGTACTGGAGGACGACAAGAAAGCGTTCCCGCAGTACAACGCGGTGGCGACGCTGCGCACGGAGTGGCTGAACCAGCACCCGGAGGTCCGCGGCCCCCTCGAGAAGATCAGCGCGGCGATCGACAACGAGCAGATGGTGCAGCTCTGCAAGCAGGTCGACGTCGACGGCCAGGACGCGGGCAAGGTCGCCCACGACTGGATGGTCAAGAAGGGCTTCATCAAGTAGCCCGCGGGGGGCGCCCCCCGTTCTCGACACTACCGGCCGGCACCGACAGTTTCGTGGTGCCGGCCGGTAGTGTCAGATCCCCAGCCGGTGCAGCAGCTGCCCTTCGAGCCGCTCCAGCTCCCCGGCCACCGCCCGGTGCGCCGGCTTCCGGCGGACCGCCGGCATCCGCTCCGCGGCCCGGACCGTCGCCGACAGCTGCTCCAACGTCCCCAGGGAGTCCTTCACGAATTCCGTGTCCGCCTTGGAAGCCTTCTCCGACTTCTGCAGGTCGCGGCAGCCCTCGGCCAAGCCCGCGATCCGGGCGTGCAGGGCCGCGCCGCGGCCGGTGTACTCGCCCAGCCGGTCGATCGAGACTCCCAGCTTGCGCGCCTGGTAGCGGTCGTACGCCTCCCGGGCGACCCCCGCGGCGCGCACCGCGAACGGCGCCACCACCGGAATCACCGCCGGGCCGAGCACCTTCGCCACCGCGAGCGCGTTCTTCGCCCTTTTTGGGGTGAACCTGGCATCACCCTCGACCTTGGCCTTGCGCGCCATGGCACCTCCTGCGACGTGTCGAGGTCGAACTTACTGGTCGCCCGGGTGGCGGGCATGTCGGCTCGGCGGTGGGAATCTAGAGTGATCTCCATGAACACCGAGGTGGTACTCGACGCGGGCGCGGTCAGCCGCTGCCGCCGGCGCGTGCACCTCGAACACGATCCCACCATGCGCGAGGTGCCGCTTTCGCCGCCCGACCCCACGGCGCAGCAGCGGATCGACGACGCCACCGCCCACCGCGAGGACATCGTCGCCCGGCTGATGGCGGCCAACCCGGACCACTGGGTGAAGATCGGCCGTGACCTGCCCGCCCACGAGCGTGTCGAGCAGACGCTCCAGGCCTTCGCCGCCGAAGCGCGCTACGTCTGGGGTGCGCTGCTGCCGGTCGACGCGGCCGGGCACCGGCGTGGCGGCACCGATCTGCTCGTCCGCACCGGCCGCGGCTACGTCCCGGTGCTCGTCGTGCGCCACCGCATCACCGACCGTGGCACCGGGGCGATCGTCACCGGGATGACGGACCTGGACCCGGCGCACCGGAAGGCGGACGAGGGCCGCAAGGTCCGGTCGCAGCCGCGTGACCAGCTCCGGCTCGTGCACATCCGCCGCATGCTGCAGACACTCGGGCAGGCCGACGAGAGCCTCGCCCTCGGCGGCGTGATCGGCCTCGACGCCGACGTCGTCGTCTGGCACGACCTCACGGCGGGCACCTGGCCCGGCGGGCGCAACGCGCTCACCGAGTACCAGGTCCGGTTCGCCGACCGGCTCGCCATCGCCACCGCGGCCGCGAACGGCGAGGAGCCCCTCGCGGAGCCGTCGCGCGTGCTGGAGTGCCGTCGCTGCCCGTGGTGGCCGACGTGCGAAGTCGTGCTCACCGAAACCCGCGACGTCAGCCTCGTCGTCCGCGGCGAGGACGCCGTCGAGCTGCGCCGCGCCGGCGTGTCCACTGTGGACAAGCTGGCGGAACTCGACCCGGCGGGCGAGCCGCCGGCGGTGAACTGGACGGGCATCACCTTCCCGGACGCCGTCGTCCTCGCCAGGGCCTGGCTGGCCGATCTCACCCTCGTGCGCCGGGTCGACCGGGTCGAAGTGCCGCGCGGCGACGTCGAGGTCGACGTCGACATGGAGAGCTTCGGCGACGCCGGTGCGTACCTCTGGGGGTGCCTGCTCAGCGGCGCCGACATCGGCATCCCGCAGGGCTATCGCGCCTTCGCGACGTGGGACCCGCTGCCCACCGGCGACGAGGCCCGGTCCTTCGCCGAGTTCTGGGCCTGGCTCACCGACGTCCGCGAGCGCACCGAAGCGGCGGGCCTGACCTTCCGCGCCTACTGCTACAACGCGCTCGCCGAGAACCGCTGGCTCTTCGGCTCCGTGGAGCGCTTCGGCGACCACCCCGGCGTGCCGTCGAAGAAGGACATCCAGTCCTTTGTGGACTCCGACCAGTGGGTGGACCTCTTCCGCAGCGTCACCGACCAGTTCCTGTGCTCCCACGGCAAGGGGCTGAAGGTGATCGCGCCGGTGGCGGGCTTCTCCTGGCGTGACCCCGAGGCGGGCGGCGAGGCGTCGATGCGCTGGTACCGCGACGCCGTGGGCATGGACGGCGAAACGCCGGACGACGACCAGCGCGAGCGGCTGCTGCGCTACAACGAGGACGACGTCCTGGCGACGCGGGCGCTGCGCGGGTGGATCGACGCGCGGGCGCAGGCCGAAGTCCCGTACATGTTCGACCTCTGAGTTGTTCATCGGCCGAGACACTTGCCGGCTGACGCGTCCTCGGTGATACTCGTCTGCGAATACTCGTGGACGAGGAGCAGTGATGAAGCGGCGGAAGGTCGGCAACATGCTCGGCCTGGCTGTGCTGTCCGCGGTGCTGGACCGTCCTCGCCACCCGTACGAGATGGCGGCCGTGCTCAAGGAGCGCGGCAAGGACGCCGACATGCCGATCAAGTGGGGTTCGCTCTACACCGTCGTCGCGAACCTCGAAAAGCACGGCTTCCTCGAGGCTGTCGAAAGCCGCAAGGACGGCGGACGGCCCGAGCGGACCGTCTACGGGATCACCTCGGCCGGCCGCGAGGAACTCGAAGACTGGGTCCGCGAGCTGGTCGGCACGGTGGAGAAGGAACCTCCGCGGTTCCAGGCCGGGCTGTCGATGGTCGGCGTCCTCGGCCCGGACCAGACGATCGCCCTGCTCCGGCAGCGGATCGAGCAGCTCACCGAACGCATCGAGGCCCAGCGGGCGATGCTCGAGCAGCTGCGGCCGCTGCTGCCGCGGCTGTTCCTCGTCGAGGTCGAGTACGACCTCGCGATGACCGAGGCCGAGGAGCGCTGGACGCACGCCTTCCTCGGCGAACTGACCAGTGGCGCCGTGCCCGGGATCGACGCGTGGCGGCGCTACCACGAGACCGGCGAGATCCCCGACGACGTGGGGGAGCTCCTGGAAGAGGAATAGCACGGACCCCGGGAGGTGCTGGCACACCGCCCGGGGTCCTCGACCCCGAACCGAGCACGCCCGGTCACGAGGTGGCACCGCAAGGATAACCGGGTGCGCTCTTCGGTTCGGCTCAACCGAAGAGGAGAGATCCATGGAGACGACCCGCAAGCACAAAGTGCCCGAAATGGAGGGCTTCCAGGCCCGCTGGTACGCCAAGAACCGGGGTACCGAAGCCCAGCTCGCGCAGTACCGGCGGCAGGCGGCCGAGGTCACCGCGGGCCTGGCGGACGGCGCCGAGATCCTCGAGGTGGCGCCCGGCCCCGGCTTCTTCGCCGTCGAGCTCGCGAAGCGCGGCTACCGCGTCACCGGGCTCGACATCAGTCACACGATGGTGGAGATCGCCCTCGAAGAGGCACGCAAAGCCGGGGTGGACGTCGGCTTCCGGCAGGGGGACGTGACGCAGGCGCCGTTCGCGGCCGAGTCGTTCGACTTCGTGATCTGCCAGGCCGCGTTCAAGAACTTCCGGCAGCCGGTGACCGCGCTGAACGAGATGCACCGGGTGCTGCGGCCCGGCGGGTTCGCGGTGATCCACGACCTCAACCACGAGGCCACCGGCGCGGACATCGACCGCGAGGTCGCCGGGATGAAGGTCGGCGTGGTGAGCGGCTTCACCGTGCGGCAGACGCTGTCGTGGCTGCGGCGCCGCGCGTTCACGCCCGCGCAGTTCGAGGCGCTGGCCGCGGAAAGCGCGTTCGGCGGCTGCTCGGTCACCGTCGACGGCCTCGGCCTGGAGGTCCGCCTCACCCGCTGAACCGTAGCTTTCACGTGAAAGCTACGACCTGGGGGCGGCACTTTCACGTGAAAGTGCCGCCCTCGGCGTCAGCGCGGGGCCATCCGCAGCGAGCCGTCCATCCGGACGACCTCGCCGTTCAGGTAGTCGTGGTCGATCAGCGACAGCGCGAGCTGCGCGTACTCGTCCGGGCGCGCGAGCCGCTTCGGGAACGGGACGCCGGCGGCGAGCGACGCGCGGAAGTCGTCGCCCACGGTGGCGAGCATCGGGGTGTCGACGATGCCGGGCGCGATGGTCAGCACGCGGATGCCGTGCGAGGCCAGATCCCGCGCAGCCGGCAACGTCATGCCGACGACGCCGCCCTTGGACGACGAGTAGGCGACCTGCCCGATCTGACCGTCGAAGGCCGCGATGGAGGCGGTGTTGATGATGACGCCGCGGGCGTCGTCCTCGAGGGGCTCGGTCTTGGCGATCGCCTCGGCCGCGATGGTCAGCACGTTGAACGTGCCGACGAGGTTGATCTGGATGACCTTCGCGTACAGCGCGAGGTCGTGGCGGCCCTTCTTGGACAGGATCCGCGCGGACGGCCCGATGCCGGCGCAGTTCACCACGGTCCGCAGCGGCACGCCGGCGCCCGAAGCGGTCGCGACCGCGGACTCGACCTGCTCGACGTCGGTGACGTCGGCCTCGACGTAGGTGACGCCGTCGATCTGCTCGGCCTTCTCGATCGACGCCGCCAGGTCGAGCGCGAACACCCGCGCGCCCTTGGCCGCGAGCGCCTTCGCCGTGGCCCCGCCGAGGCCGGACGCGCCTCCGGTGACCAGCGCCGCGGTGTCGGTGATCTGCATCTGTGCGGTTCCCTTCGTCCTCCGATTCGCCGACTCAGGTTAACGCTCGTTCGCACGCGCGGTTCGTGTCTTCGCTCACCGCTTCCGGGCCCGACCGGTTCCGTTAGCGCGGTGGCCAACTCCGGCTGTCACCTTCAGCGGCATGACGCCAGCTCGGATCGTGGTGGTAGGGACCGGTTACGTCGGCTTGACCACGGGGGCCTGCCTGGCCAGTCTGGGGCATTGCGTCACCTGCGTGGACGTCGACCGCGCGAAGGTGTCCCGGCTGCGCGCGGGCCGCGTCGACATCCTCGAACCGGGGCTGGCCGACCTGGTCGCTCGCGGGATCGCGAGCGGGCGCCTCCAGTTCGTCGTCGGCGCGCGGGACGCGGTTCGCCACGCGCAGGCGGTGTTCCTCTGCGTGCCGACGCCGATGGGCGCCGGCGGCTCCGCGGACCTGCGGGCGGTCGAGGCGGTGACGGCCGAGATCGGTGACGTCCTGCCCGCCGGTTGTGCGCTGGTCACCAAGTCGACCGTGCCGGTCGGGACGTCGAAGCGGATCCGGGAGCTGGTCGGCCGGGCCGACGTGCCGGTGGTGTCGAACCCCGAGTTCCTCCGCGAAGGCACCGCGGTCGCGGACTTCCTGGGCCCCGACCGGATCGTCGTCGGCTCGGACGACCTCGCCGCCGCGCGCCGGGTCGGCGAGCTGTACGCCGGACTCGACGCGCCGGTCGTCATCGCCGACGCGGCGAGCGCCGAGCTGGTGAAGTACGCCGCGAACTGCTACCTCGCGCTGAAGCTGTCCTACGTCAACTCGATCGCCGAGCTGTGCGAACGGCTGGGTGCGGACATCGACCTGGTCACCGAGGGCATGGGCCACGACCGGCGCATCGGGCGGACGTTCCTCAAGCCCGGCCCCGGCTGGGGCGGTTCCTGCCTGCCGAAGGACACCAGCGCGCTGGTCAAGGTGGCCGAGTCGGTGAACTACGACTTCACCATGCTGACCTCCGCCATCGACGAGAACCTCGCCCAGCGCGACCGGATCGTCGCGAAGATCGCCGGCGCGGTCGGCGGGACGCTGGCCGGTGCCCGGATCGGCGTGCTGGGCCTGGCGTTCAAGGCGGGCACCAACGACCTGCGCGACTCGCCCGCGCTCGCCGTCTCGTCGGTGTTGTGCGCGCTGGGCGCCGAGCTGGTCGCCTACGACCCCGCCGTCGACGGCGAGCTCTCCGGGATGACCGTCGTCGACGACGCCTACCAGGTCGCGAAGGACGCGGACGCCGTCGTCGTGCTGACCGAGTGGGCCGAGTTCAAGCACCTCGACTGGGCGGCGATGGCCGAGCTCATGGAGGGCACCGACGTCGTCGACACGCGCAACCTGCTCGATCCGCGGGTGATCGTCGACGCCGGGCTGTCCTGGCAGGGCGTCGGACGGCCGCGGGCGGCGGCACGAATCAAGGTTTCTTGAGTGCTCGATCTTGGTTAGGCTGGCCGCACGGCATCGCGTGTCGGTCACCGGCTGGGTGAGGCATGGAGGTGGCGGGAGTGCCCTGGAGGCATTTCAACCGTGTCAGTATCCGTATCCGTTGAATTGAACCACCTGATCGTCCCGTCCCGGAACAACCGGGAATCCGCCGAATTCCTGGCGAACCTGCTCGGCCTCGAAGTCGGGGAGGAATGGGGTCCGTTCATTCCCGTCGAGGTGCGCAACGGCGTCCGGCTGGACTTCGCCACCATCCCCGAAGAGGACCTCCGCCTGCAGCACTACTGCTTTCTGATCCCGGAAGACGACTTCGACGCCGTCTTCGCGCGGCTCGTCGAAACCGGCGTGACCTACCACGCCGACCCGATGGGGAAGCAGGTCGGCGAAATCAACCACAACCACGGCGGCCGTGGCGTCTATTTCCTCGATCCCGGCGGGAACGGGATGGAAATCATCACGCAGCCGTACGAGCCGGACCGGCGGCGGCCCACGTCCTGGTAAACGCTGTCTGGTGCCAGTTCCTTAGCAATGCGTACTATCGGGACCATGTTCACGACGAGGCCGGAGCTGGCCGGCACCTTCGGGATGGTGGCATCGACCCACTGGCTGGCTTCGGCCACCGGGATGGCGGTGCTGGAAGACGGCGGCAACGCGTTCGACGCAGCGGTCGCCGCCGGCTTCGTCCTGCAGGTCGCCGAACCGCACCTGTGCGGCCCGGCGGGCCAGGTACCCGGCCTCTTCGTGACGGCGGACGACCCGACCCCGCGGGCACTGGCCGGCCAAGGCCCGGCGCCCGCGGGGGCCACGCCGGCACACTTCGCCTCGCTGGGGCTGGACCTGATCCCGGGCAGCGGCCTGCTCCCGGCGACCGTCCCCGGCGCCTGGGACGGCTGGCTCCTGCTGCTTCGCGACTACGGCACGAAGCCGCTTCGCGAAGTCCTGAAGTACGCGATCGGCTACGCGCGCAACGGCGTGCCGCTGGTGTCGCGGGTCACCGACACGATCCGCGCCGTCTCGAGCCTGTTCGTCGAGCACTGGCCGACGTCGGCGGCGCTCTGGATGCCGGACGGCCGGCCCGCGTCCGGCCTGCACCGGAACCCGGCGCTGGCCGACACGTGGGAGCGGCTGCTGCGCGAGGCGGAGTCGGTCCCGGGTCGCGAAGCGCAGATCGACGCGGGACGTCGTGCCTGGTCTCAGGGCTTCGTCGCCGAGGCGATCGACGAGTTCAGCCGTCGCGCGTTCCGTGACGATTCGGGCCGCGACCACGCGGGCCTGCTGACCGGCGACGATCTGGCGTCGTGGTCGGCGTCGTACGAAGAGCCGGCGTTCGCGGACGTCGGCGACTGGCGCCTGGTCAAGCTGGGCGGCTGGACGCAGGGCCCGGCGCTGCTCCAGCAGGCGCTGCTGCTGCACGGCTTCCGCGACGAGCTGTCCTATGTGGACGGAGTACCGTCGGAGCGCACGGTGCACTTGGCGACCGAAGCGGCGAAGCTGGCGTTCGCGGACCGAGAGGCCTGGTACGGCGACACCGACGTGCCCCTGGACGTGCTGTTGTCGCCGTCGTACACCGACGCCCGGCGCGCGTTGATCACCGACACGGCGTCGCCCGCGCCCCCGCCGGCGGCCGGCCGCCGGCCCCCCCCCCCCCCCCCCCCGCCC